>JALONV010000036.1 GCA_025454755.1 Bacteroidales bacterium
GATCTTCGCAAATGCTTGCGGGCCATGTATTGGACAATGGGAGAGGAAGAGTTCTGAAGAAAACCCGGTTAATTCAATAATTCATTCGTTTAACAGGAACTTTTCAAAACGTGCTGACGGAAATCCGAATACTTATGCTTTTGTAGCTTCTCCTGAGATTGTCGCAGCCATGACAATAGCCGGCAAACTGACTTTTAATCCGGTTACTGATACACTGAGAAACTCACAGGGTGAGAACATACTGCTTGATGAACCAGCGGGGATTAATCTTCCCGCCAGAGGTTTCGGCAACAGACCAGGAAGAAAAAGACCTGTGGAAAAAGTTAATTCAGGAGAAATATATTTCAATCCTCATTCAGGGCGATTACAAAAACTGATACCCTTCAATGAATGGGATGGTAATGATTTATTTAAACTTCCGCTGCTTATCAAGGTTGCGGGTAAATGCACAACGGATCATATATCAATGGCCGGCAAATGGCTCAGATACAGGGGGCATCTTGAAAATATTTCTGCCAATTATATGTCAGGGGCCGTCAACTTTTTTAACGGTTTGACCGACAATATTCTTAATCAGGAGACAAAAAAATATGATTCAGTCCATTCAGTCGGCGCATACTATAAGGAAAGAGGGATAGGATTGGTGGTTGTCGGAGAGGAGAATTTCGGAGAAGGATCTTCACGCGAGCATGCTGCCATGGAACCCAGGTTTCTTAATGTTAAAGCCATTATTGTAAAATCATTTGCCAGGATACATGAGACTAATCTGAAAAAACAGGGGATCCTTACTCTGACATTCGCAGATAAAAACGATTATGATAAAATAAAAGAAAATGATCAGATTGACATAACAGGCCTGAGGCATTTTGCACAGGGAAAACAGCTTACAGTTATCCTGAACCATTCCGACGGCACACAGGAGAAAATTTCAGTAAATCATTCTTATAATGATTCACAGATAAAATGGTTCAGTGCCGGCAGCGCGCTGAATCTGATTCGAAAAACTCAAAAAAATGAAACCTGAACTAATAAGATTCACAAATAGTAAACTTTGTGTCCCCGATAACCCGATAATCCCTTTTATCGAGGGAGATGGGACAGGACCTGATATCTGGAGAGCAGCTGTAAGGGTAATTGATTCGGCTGTGGCGAAAGCATATTCAGGCATGAAAAAGATCGCATGGAAAGAGGTGCTTGCCGGAGAAAAAGCTTATAAGACAACTGGTAATTGGCTGCCGGCAGAAACGCTGGACACTTTCAGGGAATATCTTGTCGGAATTAAAGGTCCGCTTACAACTCCTGTGGGGGAAGGAATGAGGTCTCTCAATGTTGCACTCCGCCAGGAACTTGATCTCTATGTTTGCTATCGGCCTGTCAGATATTTTGAAGGTGTACCAAGCCCTGTAAAAAAGCCCGAACTGGTGAATATGCACATTTTCAGGGAGAATACTGAAGATATTTATGCCGGCATAGAATATATGTATGGCACTCCTGAAGCTGATAAGCTAAAGCGGTTCCTTATTGACGAAATGGGAATAAGAAAAATAAGATTTCCTGAAACCTCTTCATTCGGCATAAAGCCTGTTTCTCTTGAAGGTACTGAAAGGCTTGTCAGGCAGGCTCTGAAATTTGCAGTTGAGAAGAACCTCCCCTCTGTAACTCTGGTGCATAAAGGCAACATTATGAAATATACTGAAGGAGCATTTATGAAATGGGGATATGCTCTTGCCGAAAAGGAGTTTGGGAATAAAGTTATCATCAAGGATGTAATTGCCGATGCATTTCTTCAGCAGATACTTACCCGCCCTTCAGAATATTCAGTGATAGCCACCCTGAACCTGAACGGAGATTATATTTCAGATGCGCTGGCCGCAATAGTGGGTGGTATTGGCATTGCTCCCGGGGCAAATATAAATTTTGATACAGGTCATGCAATTTTTGAAGCAACACATGGCACAGCCCCGAAATATGCAGGGCAGGATAAAGCAAATCCCGGATCTGTTATTCTTTCGGGGGCTCTGATGCTTGAATATTTAGGGTGGCACGAAGCTGCAGAAATAATTTACAGCAGCCTTGAAAATACCATAAGACAGAAAAAAGTAACATACGATTTTCATCGCCAGATGGAAGATGCAGAACTTATGTCGACTTCAGGATTTGGTGATTCAATAATCAGTAATATGTAAATGACCATGAAAACTCTATTCAGGGATGTTGATCAGGAATTCTTCAGGAAGCTTGAAGGCTCAGTAAGGAATGCCTGTAATATCGATAATGAGCTATTCGAGAAATTTGAAGTAAAGAGAGGTTTGAGAAATAGCGACCGTACCGGAGTCCTTGTCGGATTGACGAACATAGGGGATGTCGTCGGTTATGAAAAAGAAAATGGGAAGGTGGTTGCCATCCCCGGAAGACTTACGTACAGGGGCATTGATATTGAAGACATTACTCATGGCTTCCAGAAAGAAGGAAGACATGGATTTGATGAAACTGTTTTTCTTCTGCTCACAGGTAAGCTGCCGGATAAGAATGAACTTAAAGAGTTCACTTCTTATCTTGCATCCTTAAGAAGTCTTCCTGACAGTTTTACAAAGGACATGATACTCTCAATGAAGGGAAAAGATGTTCTTAATATGCTTGCCCGTTCGGTTCTGGGATTATATATCCTTGATGAAAAACCTGATGACATTTCCCTCGATAATATGATCAGGCAGTCATTGAATATCATTGCCAAATTCCCTTCTATTATTGCATATTCATACCAGGCCCTCAGGCATGCATACCAGGGCAAGACTTTATCGATACGTCATCCCCAGGAAGATCTCACAACTGCCGAAAATTTCCTTCATTTAATAAAGGGAGAAGGATTTTATTCACGCCTGCAGGCTGATATGATTGATCTGGCACTTGTGCTTCACGCGGAACACGGAGGTGGAAATAATTCAACTTTTACAATGAGGGTGACCAGCTCTACCGAGACAGATATATATTCAGCAACAACTTCAGCAATAGGTTCACTTAAGGGACCGCTGCACGGGGGAGCAAACCTGAAAGTGCTTGATATGATGGAAGACATTAAAAAGAATATCAGTAACTGGAAGGATGAAGATGAAGTTGAAAAGTATCTTCTGAAAATCCTGAAGAAGGAGACTTATGACCGCACCGGGATAATATATGGAATCGGTCATGCTGTTTATACGATTTCCGATCCAAGAGCGACCCTGCTTAAAGAGAAGGCCAGGGAGCTCGCTGCAGAGGCGGGAAAAGATGATGAATTTGAACTCTATTCACTTGTGGAAAAGATCACTCCTGAGGTATTTCGCAAATTCAAAGGAGAGCAGACGGCAAAAGTCGTCTGCATCAATGTAGATTTTTATTCAGGATTTGTCTATTCCTGTATTGGAATTCCAAAAGAATTATATACTCCGTTGTTTGCTATGGCCCGCATATCCGGATGGTGCGCTCACCGTATCGAGGAGCTGTCATTCCAGGCTAAAAGAATTATCAGACCTGCATTTAAAAATGTTTATGGACGGCAGGAATATATTCCAATAATGGAGAGATAACCCCAAGCCCAGTGAAACTACCATTTGTGCACAAATATTATTATGGTGGTAATAATCAGGAGATTCCTCACTTCGTTCGGAATGACAGCCTGTGGAGTGATTAATAGGGGAAGAAGCGGCGATCCGCAGTATAAAAGTATTTTAAAAACTCCAGATTCATGGCGGATCGCCGCTTCTTCCCCTATAATAACAACAATAATCCTGTCATTCCGAATGAAGCCGACGCAGGAGGCGTAATGAGGAATCTCCCTATAATAAAGTGAATATTATAAAAAAGATCTGTATAAAGGGTAGATCCAGGGGAAAGAGGGATTATTTCTTATTTTTGGCTTCTGATCCCTTCCAGAAAAAGACTACAGCCGCAACAGCAAGAGCCAGCGGAAGCAGGAATTTCCAGTCGAGCCACTTGAAAAAGAAATAAGCAGCAGCTACGAGTAAAACCGCACCAAGTATATAAAAGATTAACGCTTTTGCATTCATCGTTTATCTCCTTTCATGCTTAATAATTTTCTTCCCTTAACTGCATAAAGGCTTTAGGGTGAAGGCAAACGGGGCATGTCTCGAAGGCTTTTGCTGCCTCGTATACATATCCGCATTTAAGACATTTCCACCATACTTTGCCATCCTTAATAAATACCTTATCCTCAGACACATTCTGAAGAAGCTTCAGGTACCTGCGTTCATGTTCTGCTTCCACTTTTGAAATCATTTTATAGGCGGTGGCAATTTCTGTAAAGCCTTCTTCTTCTGCCACCTTTGCAAATTGCGGATAGAGATCAGCCCGTTCCTCATGTTCTCCTTCAGCAGACGCTTTCAGGTTTTCCATTGTTGTACCAATCTTTCCTGCAGGATATGAAGCCGTTATTTCCACCATTCCTCCCTCCAGGAATTTGAAAAATCTCTTTGCATGCTCTTTTTCCTGGAGAGCTGTCTCTTCAAAAATGTTTGCTATCTGCTCGAAGCCTTCTTTGCGTGCAGCTTTTGCAAAAAAATCATAGCGGTTCCGGGCCTGTGATTCTCCTGCAAATGATTTCAACAGATTCTTTTCTGTTTTAGTGCCTTTAACTGAATTAGCCATAGTTTTATAAATATTGGTTAGACTTCTGTAAAATCCGGGTCCTGTCACCGGAGCTGACTATGAATAAGCCACAGGTAATCCTGAATAATGCTTCAATTTCTGGCATGCCTGAATTTTATCGCAAAATACAATTTTTTTGGAATGGGAGATTTTATTAATGATATTTTTAAAGAAGGCAGTATGTCAGAACATTTTCTAAGTTTGAATGAGTCTAAATAATATTTACACCATGAAGAAAGCTGTTCTGATTTTTATCGTTTTGTTTTTTTCACTTCCGGGCTGCACGGTAAAAAAGAGCCTCATAACCCCTGATCAGGATTTAAGAAATGATGAGTTATTCCTGAATTTAGATCAATCAATCACTTATAGAAATCGATATACCTCCCCCTCCTGAATTACCGAACCGCGGATTGACCACATTGTTATAGATTGAGCCAAATGTATATGTGAATCCGAAGCTCGTGAAATATTCAAACTGGGTTGCCTGTTCCTTCCTTTGAAGCAATACTTCATCAAGAGAACGATTCCCCTTGACCAGTCCAAGCTGGTCGTGCACCATTGAACCACTGCCAACAAATGAAACAGTCAGACCTTTGGCGATCCTCAGATCGAGATAAAGCATCATTGACAGGTTGTTTTTTGACCAGTCATGCAAATAATTGGAATATTCCGCTACAAGGTTGATACTACCCCATTTTTGAACCACCTCGTATGATGCTGAAAGCGAATGTTTCCACAGGTTTTGCCATGTCATATTGTAAATAGTGGTATCAGTATAATCCACATAATTATATCCAAAAGTATAAAGCAGCCTCATCTGGTGTCTTGTGGATTCCGAATATGGATAAATATCATATTCGATGCCTGGCATCACTGATAAACTGAACTGCTCATTTCTGTAGGAAGAAGACCCCATGTTAACAGTTCCCCCGGCTGACCAGTGATCATTGAGGCTTTTTACAATAAGACTATTGAAGTATTTTGATGAGTTTGAAGCATTGATATTAAAGCTGCCTGTACTGTCAGTAATAATAAATTTTGAATCATTCTGGCTAAGCCCCGTATTCAGGTTGACTTTCCAGTTTTCTGTTATCCTGCTGGCAGTTACACTCCCTGAAAGATACCTTTGTTTACGGGACTTTTCCCCTTCCATGTATCCGTATATGGAGGACCTGAAGACCCAGCTGTTCCATTTATCGGTCGATACAGTTTCTTTCAAAGGTTCGGTGAAGGTAATATTCATATACCGAGCCAGAGGCGTTTTTGCTACGTATCTCATCAGCCCCATTTTCAGGGTGTTCACCTCTTTTTGTCTCGTTCCCTCTTCTGTTTCATCAGGCCGGGTAGCAAAACTTAAGGTATCTGCCATTCCTGTGTACTGGTTCTGTCCGACAAAGAAATATGTATATTCTTTACCCCCGGATCCGGTATTCTGACTTGTCGAAATGATATAAACTCCGGCATCCTTGATATCCCTGACATAGTTGACATAGGGTATCTCTTTCCGGATGAAGTCTGTCGACTCCATAAAAACGTTCAGAGCATCCTTCCTCAGAGTGTCTGCCGTTGTGACCGGTTCCTGGGAAAATGATTGAAATGCAATTAAAGTAAAAGAAATAATAAAGATTGATCTTTTCATAGCTGGTTCTTAAGGTTAGTATAAAAACGGTACCGAAATTACGCAATTAATTAAATCTTTAGTTACAGGTTTCATAGTTTAACAAATCATTAACCTTAAAAATTTATAATCCTTGCATACTTACCTTCGACAAAACTATGTAGAACTAACCTTTAAACACAAATATTGTTATAGTGCATAAAATCACGAGATTCCTCAATTTGTTTTAAATGAAAGGAGATGGTTTGTAAAATGAGGGGGATTTCTCGCTTCGCTCGAAATGACAGGATGAATATTAAGTAGGGAGGGGAGAGATGAGGCGAAACGCCACCAGCGTTTCGCCTCATCTCTCCCCTCTTTCTCAACCAGAGAAAATGTCATTCCGAATTATGCCGACATAGGAGGCATAATGAGGAATCTCCAACTTATTAGCGGAAAGTTATTAAAATATGTGATAAAAGAGCAGACCTTGGTAAAGTGTGCGCTTATAAAATAAAGAAGAAGGTGCCCTTCTAAGACACCTTCAGAAATGAAAATATAAGGAATGAAAAACCAGGAAGCTATCTGTTCTGATGTCCAATGTAATCAAGACCCTCTTCTGTCATAAGCCAGAAGCTTTTTTGAGGATCTGACACAAAATCATCATCATCAGTTGAGTGGAAGAGAGATTCTGCTGTCCGGTCCATATGGATGACGGTGTTTTCAGGGACAGAAACTGTGACTCCCACATAATCGAAGGACCATTTGGACCCTGATGGGATTGTAAAGAATTCATCAAGATAAAGCGTATCTCCCGCTATCCTGAAATTGTACTGTAGTCTTTCAGCATTTTCAATAGCGCTGAATTTACTGCGCCCTGCAGAGTGTTTTCTTATTGTTACACTTGCACTTTTTCTTTCATCAGAATTGATATCCAGGCTTGTACGGATATAAATCTCCTTCTTTTCTTCAGAGATGAAGATATTATAATCCTCATCAGGAATCTCGATCTCCTTGTCGGTATTCATATCAGCAATTGTCCTTCCTGTCATTATATAAAGTGTGTCAGGCGCCGTCCTGAAATATTCCTGCGATACTGTCTGTTCATTTTCTGCAAATCCAACGCCTTCATTAATAAGAATAATTGAAAGAGCTGCAGCGCTCATTACCCAGAGCACGAATCCTGCAAGCCAGACGAAACCATCCCTTGCCCTGAACCAGAAGATCAGCCTGATACCTCCATATATCAATACCATGAAAGGGATAACAACCGCCATTGCTATCAGTGCCTTTACCCATGGTACGACCGCCGGAGATATGATATAATTCAGAAAATCGGGAAGATATGCCATGTTGAATCCGAAAGCATCTGTTGAAAATGAACCCGGGTATTTGAAAACAAATATCATGACGAAGGAGAGAAGAGCCAGGAAGCCGCACAGGACCAGCATTGTTCCGAATGCAATCAGAATAATGCGGATAATAATGAAGAACACTTTTCCCAAAGCTCTGAAAATTACATCAAAAGCGTTGCCGATCTTATTTGAGGGAGTGTTGACTGTATATCCCGGCCGGGCAAGATTGTTCATGCCGCCGTACATCTCCTTCTTCCGGGAATCGCTCTCTGCAGATGGCAAAGCTATCCAGAGTGCCACATAAATAAACACTCCTGCGAAGAAAAAGCAGGTTATTAAAACAAACAGGATCCTGATCCATACCGGATTCGTATTTGTATATGCGCCAATGCCGCCACAGACTCCTCCGATTATCTGGTTTTCGGGATTGCGGAACATCTTCTTTCTTGGTCCGGGCTGAGTATATACAGCTCTGCCTGAGCCGTCTTCAGCATCAGCCTGATCAAAGTCTTCCGGTTTCCCGATTATCCTGATCATGTCGACGACATTTTCCAATGAAATTATTCCTGCGGTACCTTTCTGCGACTGGAATATCTCTGCAATTCTCGATTCGATATCTTCTATTGTTTCACTGCCGCCGGGAGTGTTTTTGAACTTCCGGTCGATAGCCTGGAGATAATCACGGAGTATTTTATACGCCTCTTCATCGATCTGAAAAAGTGTTCCGCCGAGATTTATATTTATTGTCTTATCCATTGTTCTGGTTTTTTTTGGTTATTAAATACTTATCTCGTACGTATAAGGTTGACCGATTCAACAAGCTCGTTCCAGGAATTATCCAGATCGGCAAGATATTCCCTGCCTTCCTTTGTGAGCTCATAATATTTGCGGGGCGGGCCCTGCTGTGATTCCTCCCAGCGGTAGCTGAGAAGCCCGGCATTTTTCTGCCTGGTAAGAAGCGGGTAGAGAGTTCCTTCAACCACTATGACCTTAGCTTCCTTAAGTTCTTTGATGATGTCGCTCGCATAGCAGGAGCTCCTGGATAGTACCGAAAGAATGCAATATTCCAGGATTCCCTTGCGCATCTGTGCTTTTGTGTTTTCCAGATCCATGATTAATAGTTTTAAATTTTACACTTTTTTCACCCTTCCCGGTTTGCATTCTATAAGTTCATGTTATCCCTTACATTCTTGAATTCTTTCTTGACAGATTCGGTTATGTTGTGGATATTGACGGGTTCCCCTTTCATTTCGATCTTCTGTGCAGTTGTTTTTGCCTCGGGAATAACGATGTATAATACCAGGTAGATGAGTATACCAAGGCCTCCCATCATTGCCAGAATTATAAAAATTATTCTGACCAGCCATGCCTCAATATTCCAGTAGGCACCCATTCCTGCGCAGACACCTCCTATGATCCTGTGGTCAGGATCGCGGTACATCCTGTGATAGCCGGGAGAAGCAAATTTGTCACTGGCTGAGGTACTTTCATTTGAAAAATCCTCAGGCGTTCCCAGGATTGATATCGCATAACGAACATCCTCCATGGTAATAACCTGTTTGTAGGTTTTAAGTCGCGAACGGAATATTTCCGCAATACGTGCTTCGATATCTGAAAGGATTTCCGCAGAACTCTTTTCGGTCGCAAAGTGGACCTCGAGAGTCTTCAGGTATCTTTTCAGCTCGGCATAGGCATCTTCGTCAATGTTGAACGACCAGCCTCCCAGATTAATGCTTAATGTTATTTTCATTTTGCTCTTTAATTTAACTACTATACATTACAAGTAACATGACAATACAAAGATACATATAAATATTAATACTATGCAATACATAGTAGTAAAAAAATAAGGGTATCGAATAAGATATTTTATATATAGAAGATAATCAGATAGATAGATTGATAAATAATGTTTATTTAAACAATGTCAAATATTAGACAAACTTGAAAGACGCCATTTTGAGCAAACAAACTCACCCCCTTAATCAACCTCACTGTTTCCACTTTCTTTTGTTCTTATTCACCGGTGAATTAAGGGATCTTTCTATTTCGACTCTCCTTTGTTCTTCTTACCCAGGGAACACCTCCCTGCTCCCCTGAAAAGGAAGAACCCCCGCTGCTTCGCAGCACCCCCTAAAGGGGGTTCCAAACCCAATACTAATTAATATATTTGCCGGGTTTAAGCCCCCCTTTAGGGGGGATGGGGGGCTGGTTATAGGAGAACATTTTTCCCTACCTTTATCGAAACAAATATTTTATGAAAAAACACAAATGGGGAATACTCGCTCCGGGGAAGATGTCGGCAAAATTCACAAAAGGAATTAAACTTTTTGAAAATGCGGAATTATTTGCTGTGGGATCACGTGACAGGGAGAGAGCCAGGAAATTCTCTGAAGAATTTGGATTTAAGAAATATTATGGTAGCTATGAGGAGCTTGCCACCGATCCGGAAGTCGAAGTAATATATATTGCCTCACCTCATTCATTCCACAGGGAACACACACTTCTTTGCCTGAAAAACGGAAAGAATGTCATCTGCGAAAAGGCATTTGCAATCAATGCCCTTGAAGTGAACGAAATGATTGCCGAAGCAAAAAAGAATGATCTTTTCTTAATGGAAGCTCTCTGGCCTCCATTCCAGCCTTTTTACAGGAAAGCCCGCGAGATAATTGATTCAGGAGTTCCGGGGAAACCGCTTCAAATCCATGGATATTTCTCATTTATTCCGCCATATGATCCGGCCGACCGTAAATTCAATCTTGCCCTCGGCGGAGGTTCATTGCTAGATATAGGGATCTATCCTGTAATTGATGCGCTTTCATTTTTAGGTGTCCCGGATGATATTAAAGCAACCGCTTCATTTTCTCCGACAGGATCTGAGGAATCGATAAGTATAATCTTTGGTTATACCGACGGACGCCAGGCCACACTTTACAGTTCATTCAAAACAAATATTGGAATTGGTTGCGACATACTGTGCGAAAAAGGAAATATGACTGTCTCAAGAGGAAGGGACATGAACCAGAGAGTGATCCTTGACCTTCATGGTGCCGGGAAGCAGGAATTCCTCTTCACTCCTCCGGCCATGGGATACCATTGGGAAGCAGAAGAGGTAATGCGCTGTCTTGATAATGGATTGAAAGAGAGTCCTGTGGTTCCATTGTCTTTCAGCCTCGATTTGATAAAAACCCTTGACAGGATCAGAGCTGCTGCAGGAATAGTTTTCCCTGGTAAAGATTGACCTAAGAAAGATAATTAAGTTATTTTTAAAGCACCGGATAACCGCAAAGAGCGCAAAGCTCAGTTCCGACTCATCGGAACTGAGAAAAGACGCAAAGTGCGCTAAGACTTAGAATAATAGACTTTGCGACCTTTGCGTAGAATCTTTGCGTCCTTTGCGGTTAATGGATTTCATTGTTAAATATGGATCAAGTGAGTCCTGATATAAATACAGAAGGTGCTTTTTACAGGAAGAAACTTTTTCTGAGTATTCTGATCCCCGGAATATTTGTAGCCCTGATGTGGCTGGTTAAAGCTGTTGAGGTGCTGTTCGATCTTGATCTGACCAAACTAGGAATATATCCGCTTCAGCTAAAAGGATTGATAGGAATATTTACTTCTCCATTCATTCATTCGGATTTAAAGCACCTGTTTAACAATTCATTGCCCCTGTTCTTTCTCTCTGTTGCTCTTTTCTTTTTTTATTCTGAAGTGGCAATCAAAGTCTTTTCCTGGACATACCTGCTGACCGGATTGCTGGTCTGGCTGGGTGGCAGGGAGGCATGGCACATCGGAGCCAGCGGAATTGTATATGGACTGGCATCGTTCCTCTTCTTCAGCGGTATAATCAGAAGATACTTCAGGCTGGTCGCATTATCTCTGCTGATAGTTTTCCTTTATGGAGAAATGGTCTGGGGAGTATTCCCGGGTGTATATGGTCAGAGTGTTTCATGGGAATCTCATATGCTGGGAGTATTCTCGGGAATAGTGCTTGCAGTACTATACAGGAAGGAGGGTCCGCAGAGGCCGGTGCAGGAGTGGGACAATGAAGATTCCTCCTTCGCTGAAGCTTCGGACTTCGCCCGACATAGTCGGCTTCGTCCGACGAAGTCGGAGGACAAAGGAGGGGGAGACAAGGAGCGAAGCGACGTAGTTCCGCGAGAGCGGAAGGGCGAGAGAGGGAAAGGGAGAGAGCGAGATTGAAAAAAGATAAATTCCCCTTTTGGGAGATCGTAACGAAGTGGAGATTCCGCGTCAGCGGAAGCTTGTCCCGCGAAGTTTGGCGTAGCGGGAGGTAGGGGTGGGTTATTCTTAATTTATATATTTTTATCTTTATTTGCAGAATAAGTAATCTATCTGAATGGATCTGTCGGTAATAATAGTCTGTTATAAGGGATGGGAGCGGCTGTCGAAATGCTTGGCGGCTCTGGATGCTTTTGTCCTTCAGAGTTTCAGCATGGAAGTCATTGTTGTCGACAACAATTCAGGTGATGGTGTTCTTAATGATTTCGAAAAAGAGTTCAGCAGGTTCAGGTTCATCAGAAACTCCATTAACGGTGGTTATGCCTATGGATGCAACCGGGGCGCAGAAGCGGCAAATGGAAATTTTCTGCTGGTACTGAATCCTGACACTGTTGTCAGCGAAAAGGAAATTGAGAAGCTGCTTGAAAATGCAAAGCAACATCCTGAATATTATATATTATCATGCCGGCAGGTTCGTGAAAATGGTAAAGGCTGCATGGGAGCAGGAAAATTCCCCGGGTTATCATTAGGCAACCTTATCCCGTTTAAGCCTGAGAGTGATCTTACGTTTCCCGACTGGGTTTCAGGCTCAATTATGTTAATGCGAAAAGGAACATTCAATCTGTTATATGGCTTTGACGAAAGTTTCTGGATGTATTATGAAGATGTTGATATCTGCAAAAGGGCACGCAATGCAGGCGGTGTCATTGCATTTTACAGCAATGCAGTCATTGAGCATAATCATGGAGGGAGCACCAGGATAAACATTCAAACCACTTCAATAACAAAATGCGAGGTACAGATCTCAAGACACATTTATATATGGAAGCATTTCAACAGATTCAGAAGATTCCTGATGCACTTTCTTGTTGTTGCTGATAATATCGTAACAGGCATTTTTGCAGGCATTATCGGAGTGCTATTTTTCTTTGTACCAAAACTGTTCGTCCGTACATTGATAATGTTCAGAATGACAAAATATTATTTTGGCGCGATGAAAAGACGATCATGGGTAAGTCCCAGATCGGTATCTTTTTTAAAAAATTCAACTAAACTTTAATTGTACATGATCGACCTGAGTATAAAACCTGATCTGAAAGGGTTTTCCGGCAAGCTGGAAACATTCTGGGATCTGTCAGCGAAAAAAATAGGGCTTATCAGGAAAAACTATGATGACGCAAACGGATCTCCTGTATATACAATTAATGGCAGATACACAACCAGGGGCTGGACAGAATGGACACAGGGATTCCAGTATGGTTCTGCGATTCTTCAGTTCGATGCCACAGGAGACAAACGAATGTTGGAAAATGCCAGAGAGAAGACACTGAAAAAAATGGCTCCGCATGTTAGTCATACAGGCGTGCATGATCATGGATTCAACAACATAAGCACCTATGGAAACATTTTGCGTCTGATGAATGAAGGAAAGATCCCCTACAACGAATGGGAAAAGAACTTCTACGAACTGGCGCTTAAAATATCAGGCGCAGTACAGGCATCGAGATGGACATCCATAAAGAATGGAGGATTCATTCATTCATTTAACGGGGCACACTCTCTGTTTGTCGATACTCTTCGCTCATGCCGTTCCCTGATAATAAGCCACCGACTCGGTCATATCCTGCAGGGTGAAGGAGATTCATTGATCAGTCTGCTGGAGCGTGCAATTGAACATATTAAAGCTACAGCAAGTTATTCGGTATTTTACGGTGAAGGCCGTGATATTTATGATGTAAGAGGACGGACAGCACATGAATGTATCTTTAATACAAAAGATGGAAGTTTCCGCTGCCCCAATTCCCAGCAGGGATATTCGGGTTTTTCAACCTGGACCAGAGGATTGGCCTGGGCTATCTGTGGTTTTTCAGAACAGATAGAATGGCTCGATTCATCGGATGAGAACGAATTTACTGCTTTTGGAGGAAAAGATTCATTGCTGAAGATAATGATTAAAGCGGCAACCGCGACGTCCGGTTTTTACATTGAAAATTCCCCTGTCGACGGGGTGCCATACTGGGACACAGGTGCACCCGGACTTGAAAAAATGGGAGAATATCTTGCCAAACCTGCAGATCCTTATAATAAATATGAACCTGTAGATAGTTCTGCAGCTGCCATTGCATCGCAGGGATTGCTCCGCCTTGGTCATTATCTGAAAGCAAAAGGGAATGTACAGGATGGAGAGCGTTACTGGCTTGCCGGCCTTCAGGTACTGAATACTTTGCTCGGTAAACCATACCTGAGCACAGATGAAAAACACGAGGGATTATTACTGCATTCGGTTTATCATCGCCCCAATGGATGGGGCCATATTCCTTTAGGAAGCAAGATACCGAATGGTGAATCGAGCATGTGGGGCGATTATCATATGCGCGAAGTTTGCCTCTATCTTCAACGTATTATAAACGAAGAAAATTATTACACCTATTTTAATTATATCAAATGAGCTCAGCTCCGTTAAATGACCTTTCCCGTCTTTGTATTCATACGATAACGACGAAACCATGGAGTATTGAAGAGGCAGCAGAGAATTATTCTGCTGAAGGCGTCAGGGGAATCACCGTCTGGCGCGATGCACTTTCAGGCAGGGATATCAGGAAAACAGGAGACATGCTACGCCAGAACGGACTATCTGTAGTGTCGTTATGCCGCGGAGGATTTTTCCCGTCGAAAGAACCATTAAAAAGAGATATGGCAATAGATGATAACCGCAGGGCAATTGACGAAGCATTTAAACTGGGTGCAAATTTAATTGTACTTGTTTGCGGAGCTGATCCGTCTCAGCCTCTTGAGGACTCCAGGACACAGATCTACGAGGGCATATCGGAAATTCTTGCAGATGCAGAATCCGCCGGGGTAAAACTGGCAATAGAACCGCTTCATCCGATGTATGCAGACACCCGGTCTGCAATTAACACAATTGCACAGGCTAACGATCTGGCAGAAAAGATTAATTCACCATTCGTCGGGGTGGCAGTCGATGTTTACCATTTATGGTGGGATCCTCAGCTTGAAAATGAAATTAAACGATGCGGCGAACATCAGCATCTGATGGCCTTCCATATCTGCGACTGGAAATCACCGACAGTCGATTTGCTTAACGACCGTGGTCTGATGGGAGAAGGATGTATCCCGATAAGAAAAATCAGGTCATGGGTCGAAGCATCAGGTTTTAACGGATTCATTGAAGTGGAAATTTTTTCGAATATTTACTGGAAACAGGAGCAGTCGGAATTCCTGAAAAAGATCATAGCAGCATATAGAATCCACGCATAATCAATTAATATGAAAGAACATACAGTCGGCATTATAATGAACGGAGTCACAGGGCGAATGGGAACCAACCAGCATCTTTTGCGGTCGATACTTGAAATAAGGAAACAGGGAGGAGTGAAAACCGGTACAGCCGAAACAATAATTCCTGATCCTGTACTTGTCGGTCGCGATGAAAACAAGTTGAGAAAACTCTGTGAAATGACCGGCATCAGAAAGATGAGCACCAACCTGGATGAAGTCCTGAAGGATCCCGGGAACATTATCTATTTTGATGCACAAACAACCGGAAGGAGAGCAGATGCTGTCAGAAAAGCGGTTAACGCAGCGAAACATATCTATTGTGAAAAACCGATAGCGAACAGTACTGAAGTTGCCCTGGAGCTATATAACCTTTGTAAAAAGGCCGGGTTGAAAAACGGGGTCGTCCAGGATAAGCTCTGGCTTCCGGGAATTGTAAAGCTAAAGCGGCTCATTGATCAGGGATTCTTCGGAAGGATACTTTCCTTGAGAGGCGAATTCGGGTACTGGGTATTTGAAGGAGATACAATCCCTGCCCAGAGACCATCCTGGAACTACCGCAAGGAAGATGATGGCGGGATAATCAGTGACATGCTCTGCCACTGGAGATATGTTCTGGATAATGTCTTCGGGAAAGTAAGGGCTGTTTCATGTCTTGGTGCAACTCATATTCCGGAAAGGGTTGATGAAAAGGGAGACCGTTATAAATGCACAGCCGAGGACTCAGCCTATGCCACATTTGAACTGGAGAACGGTATAATTGCTCATTTCAATTCCTCATGGACTGTCAGGGTTCGTCGCGATGACCTGCTAACCATCCAGGTAGACGGCACAAAAGGATCTGCCGTTGCAGGATTGAGGGAATGTTATACACAGAGTTATGGCAATACACCTAAACCCGTCTGGAATCCTGATATGCCTCAGACAATTGATTTTTTTAGCGGATGGTCCAGAGTCCCGGAGCATGAGCCTTTTGAGAATGCTTTCAAGGCACAGTGGGAATTATTCCTGAAGCATGTTGTTAAGGATGAACCATTTCCCTGGACTTTGTATGAAGGAGCCAAAGGAGTACAGCTTGCTGAGAAAGGATTGGAAAGCTGGGCAAAACGATGCTGGGTTGATGTGCCTGATTTAACAAACTGACCTGTTGACCATATCATTCTAATTATTACCTTTACCGCCATATTTCCGGAAAACCTGAACTGATAAAACTCTTCTCAGATGAACAATAAACCTGTAGCAGTCATTACAGGCGCCAGCCGTGGAATAGGCAGAGCAGTGGCAATTTCCCTTGCATCAGAAGGTTATGATATTGCGGCAATAGCCCGCTCGGTCGACAGTGAAGGGATGAGCATACTTGGTTCAGAGATCGAAAAAGCAGGTGCGGAATTTTTCCCGATAGGACTCGATATTTCATGCACAGGCTGCCAGAAAGAAGTTGTTTCCAATATTCTTGAAAGATACGGAAGGATAGATTTCCTGGTAAATAATGCAGGGGTTGCGCCTCTTCAGCGAAATGACCTTCTCGACATGACAGAAGAGAGCTACGACAGGGTAATGAATATCAACCTCAAAGGCCCGGTTTTCTTTGCCCAGAAAATAGCCAGGGAGATGATCTGGCTTAAGCAAACCATCAATATTTACAAACCCGTTATTGTATTTATATCCTCCATATCAGCATACATGACCTCCACAAACAGGGCTGAATACTGCATTTCAAAGGCAGGGCTGAGCATGACATCCACGGTCTTTGCCGACCGGCTGTCCAAAGATGAAATAAGGGTTTTTGAATTACGTCCGGGTATAATTCAGACTGACATGACTGTAAAGGTCAAGGACAAATATGACAAGCTGATACAGGAAGGGCTTGTTCCTCAAAAACGCTGGGGCTTGCCTGAAGATGTCGGAAAAGCCGTAGCCTCCATAGCCCGCGGCAACTTTGATTTCTCCACCGGGATGATCTTTGAGATCAGCGGGGGAATGAACCTGCATAGACTCTGATTAAATTATTTTGATGCTGGCGCGGATTTGGCTTCGCCGAGCTCGCAAATGTTAGCCTCAGGTTCCGCTGGCACGGATTTGTAATCCGTGCCTTTGCTCGGTTGTAATCCGTGCCTTTGCTCGGTTGTAATCCGTGCCTTGGTATCTCTTTTATTGAACAAATTCCAGATTCCTTTTGTTTATATCACGTAACACAAACACATAAACAATGAAAAACACATTATTATTTTTTACGCTTATGATATTAGGATCAGTTACGGCATTTGCTCAGCAGAAGCTGACGGCCGACGCAGGAAAGACAACACTTAACTGGCTGGGGGAAAAGGTCACAGGGCAGCATACCGGTACGATAATCCTTAAGGATGGATGGATTAATTGGAATGACAATAAGATTGTTTCAGGAGAATTTACAATTGACATGACAACTATCAGGGATGCTGACGGAAGTGAAAGGCTTGAAGGACACCTTAAATCTGATGACTTCTTCGGAATTGATAAATACCCAGCATCAAAGCTTGTCATCACCGGAAGTGATAGTTTTGAAAAAGGAACAGCAACAGTAAAGGGAACCCTTACGATAAAAGGAATTACACATCCGATCGAATTCAAGGCTACCAAAATGAATAAAGAGGATGGAACATGGTTCTTCGCCAATATCGTTGTAGACCGCACGAAGTATAACATCCGTTACGGGTCAGGTTCATTCTTCGATAACCTGGGAGATAAAGTCATTTATGATGAGTTCAAACTGAAAGTGAACCTGTTAGTCAAATAATTTGGAAAAGTAGCAAATCATGATGATCTTGTATTGACCAATACAGGATTTTTATGACCAGCGGCTTTTCTGTTAATGATACCAAGCAAAGATTTGTTTATCAGGGATTTCTGATCCCCTTTATCCTTGTAACCAGCCTCTTTTTTCTGTGGGGTTTTGCACATGGGTGCATAGATGTTCTCAACAAGCACTTCCAGGAACTGTTAAGCATGTCGAAAGCCAAATCGGCCTTTATCCAGTTCGTTTTCTACGGAGGTTATTTTCTTATGGCCCTTCCAGCCGGCTTTCTTATGCAGAAGGCTGGATATAAGAAAGGCATAATATTCGGGCTCCTTTTATTTGCCGGTGGAGCATTCCTGATGTTCCCGGCTACAAAGATTCAGACATTCGGGAGTTTTTTGACTCCCCTTTTCATAATTGCATGTGGGCTTACATGCCTTGAAACAGCTGCAAATCCCTATACGACAGTGCTTGGTCCGCCTGATTCAGGTGAAAGGAGGATCAATTTTTCGCAATCGTTCAACGGTCTGGGTTGGATTGCAGGTCCGCTCGTTGGGGGTGCTTTAATATTTTCTGTGAGTGGCAGCGGCAATGAGAATAAATTCTCATCAATAGCCTTGCCGTATATGCTGATAGGTACCCTGGTGCTAATTGTTGCAATACTTTTCTGGAGATTTAAATTTCCTCCTGTGAAGGAAGAATCACATGAGAATAGCGGCGATGCAGGAAGAGCCAGGGTCAGTGAACTGCTTAAGCATCCTCATTTTGTACTCGCCGTAATTGCCCAGTTTCTTTATGTTGCCGCCCAGACAGGCATAAACAGTTTCTTTATCAATTATGTAACCGAGGAGATGCCGCAGATTACCAATCTCGAAGCCTCGAAAATACTTGCATTCGGAGGATTCGGATTATTCTGGCTTGGAAGATTCTCGGGGAGTACATTATTCATGCGGATTATTAAACCAAACAGACTTCTTTCATTCTATGCCCTGATGAATGTAATAACCATGGCCCTGGTAGTGGCAGGTCTTGGATGGATATCGGTAGTTGCCTTGTTCTGCACATATTTCTTTATGTCGGTAATGTTCCCGACCATTTTTGCGCTTGGAATAAAAGATCTGGGTCCACTTACAAAGAAAGCCTCATCATTCCTTGTAATGTCGATCGTAGGTGGTGCGCTTGTTCCGGTGCTGATGGGCCGGATAGCTGATGTATCGACAATGGCTTTGGGATTTATTGTACCGTTAGTATGTTTTGCATTTATAGTTTACTATGGGATGATCGGGTATAAGGTGAAAAAAGGCGCAACGGCTTAACGGCGCAGGGACGCAAAGGCGCAATTTTCCATGGCTTGGTTTTGATGCTAATGCATTGAAAACAAATAATGTTTAAAGAAAGTTAGAACAAAAAGGAAAGCAAGTCAAGTTTTTTTAATCAAGAGGGGGATAATTAGTTCAATTACCGTCCGGCTTTAGCCGACAAAAAGAAAAGTAATATTAATCTGGGAAACTGAATTCAATCAGTTACCATCGGCTTTAGCCGACGGATGAAGGACTAACCCTTTTTTGGGACTTTAGTCCAATATTCTTTCCAGATGGTATTCCTCATTCAATATATTAATCTCATTCTCCAGGGATACAATCTGATGATGGTTCACCTGATTCCTAATATATTTTCTTAAATTATCCAATTGATTCATACCAATGGAAACCGCATAAAAATCATCCTGCCATTCAAATTTGAGCCGGGTCAACTTGTTCTTGTTTATCCAAAAGGAGCTCTCTCCTTTTATCTTTTGCATTATTTCTGATATGCTTTGAATACCACCCATGGATATCAGAGCATGAAGATGTTCATAATATCCATTAATATGATCTAAGAAAATACCCTTTTGTTTAGCGTTTTCACGGATATGTGAAATGACAGATTCTCTTATCTGATCCCTTAAAAAGGGAATCCTGTTTTTTGTGGTCCATACACAATGAACCAGGATCTTTATATGTGACATAGCATTAGAAGTTACAGCGAGTAACAACTTAAAGATAGAAAAAATTCTTCATTATTATGATTGGGAATAGTGTCTTTCTAAAGATTTCTCCTTAAATCTCTTTGGGCTAAAGCCCGAGCAGTGGAGAAAGACTCTTTTCCGTTGGCTAAAGCCAACGGCAATTGATTGAAATCCAATTAGGATTCCAAACAGATTTAGCCAGAGACCAATGGCAATTGATTGAAATCCAATTAGGATTCCAAACAGATTTACCAAAGAAGAAGGGTAATATTAATTTGGAAACCTGAATTTAATCAGTTACCGTCCGGCTTTAGCCGACGGATAGAGGGCTACCCCCTTTTTTCGGACTTTAGTCCAATATCCAGGCTAAAGAAGAAGAGATATTGCTAATTATACCTTTTTAAGCACTTTGTACAATTCCTGTAATTCATTCACAAAATTGTTCAGCATCCGGTGATTCTGATCGGCAAATCGTGTCGTTACATCTGTTTTAGCTCCCCAGGTAAGGCTCGAACTTACGACCTACGGATTAACAGTCCGCCGCTCTAACCAACTGAGCTACTGAGGAATTTCAAGAAAATGCTAATTTGTAATTAGCGTGCCAAAAATAAGGGCTTTTAGTGAATTTAACAATATCTTTAAAGAAAATTTTTGAAATGAAGCATATCCTCGGCATCGGGAATGCACTGGTCGACGTGATGACACAGATCGACAATGACACTATTCTCGAAAAATTCTCCCTGCCAAAAGGCAGCATGACCCTTGTCGACAATGAGAAATCACAAGCCGTTAAATCAGGGACAATTAATTTTAAAAGAAACCTGGCCTCGGGAGGATCAGCAGCAAATACAATCCATGGACTTGCAATGCTTAAGGCAAATGCGGGATTCATAGGTTCAATTGGTAATGATGAGACAGGAGATTTTTTCGAAAATGACATGAAAATAGCCGGCGTGAAGACAATGTTATTCCGGCGAAGCACAATGACCGGCACTGCGGTGGCACTCATATCTCCCGATTCTGAAAGGACTTTTGCCACACACCTCGGCGCTGCCGTGGAACTTTACGCAGAGGACCTGAAACCTGAACTTTTTAAATCTTTTAATATTCTGTATCTTGAAGGATATCTGATAAATGATAAATCTCTTGTTGAGAAAGCTTGCAGGATCGCCAGGGAAAAAAATATGGAGGTAGCCCTGGATCTGGCCAGCTATAATGTGGTTCTTGCAAAAATTGATGACTTCAGGGATATCGTCAAAAAATATGTCGACATAATATTTGCCAATGAGCAAGAGGCTCGGTCATTTACCGGACTTGACCCGGAAAAAGCGCTGAATATTCTGGCAGAACAGTGCAATATTGCTGTTGTTAAAACAGGAAAAGAAGGATCTCTCATCCGTAGAAAGGAAGAGATCATAAAGATCAGTTCACTGCCGGTTGATTGCCGTGATACTACCGGGGCCGGCGATCTCTATGCTGCAGGATTTCTTTACGGTTATGCGAATAACCTTACTCTCGATAAATGCGGAGCTCTGGGTTCCCTGCTTGCAGGGAATGTTATAGAACTTGTCGGGGCCAGAATACCGGAAAAGAGATGGCAGAAAATCAACAGTCAAGTTTTATCAATAGTTAAAGAATAATCAAATTGTAAAATTATGAAGAATATTGTCAGAAGCAGTTTTGCAGCGATTCTTATCCTGTTCATTTCTGCCGGATGTATCCGTAAGGAAAATTATGTCCTCAAAATTACAATCACCCCTGAGAATGCCATTGATGCCTCTCAAACTCAAACCCTGGCTGATGCATCGTCAGTCATCCGGAAAAGGCTGAATGCCTTTGGGATTAAAGATGAAAAAATTGAACTGAATGTATCTCAGGAGGATATAAAATTGTCAGTTA
This sequence comes from Bacteroidales bacterium, assembly GCA_025454755.1. Lineage (GTDB taxonomy): Bacteria > Bacteroidota > Bacteroidia > Bacteroidales > VadinHA17 > LD21. The sequence continues at coordinate 21,819 of JALONV010000036.1, forward strand.
ACGGCATAGATACCGGCAAAGTGGAAGCAGTAAAAGGAATAGTGACAACCATTGGCAATCTTGAATTCTGGGAAACTTATGAGAATACGGATATAATCGGCTTATTAGCAGAAGCAAACTATAAATTAAAAGAGCTGAACACCGTTGATGAGGTCCGTCCATATAAACCTCCGGTTACAGATTCAATTAGCGTCATAGAGCAAATGCTGAAGGAGACGGTTGATTCTTCCGCAATTAAAGAACGTGAAAAGTTTAATGCCGAAAATCCGTTGTTTGCCATTCTTTACCCGCAGGTGAATAATTCAGGCGAGCCGATGCCTTCATGCCTCATCGGTTTGTCAGCTGCAGGGGACACAGCGAAAGTGATAAAGTTTCTTCACACGCCTGAGATGAGAAATCTCTTTCCAAGGAATATATTATTAATGTGGAGCCGCACTCCATACGAATATGACGAGTCAGGCACATTATTTGAACTTCATGCGATTAAGATTAGTACCATCAGCGGACAACCGGTGCTAAACGGAAAGAGTATTGCATCATCAAAAGCTGTGACGAACAGGAGCGGTCTTAATGTCAGGCTTAATTTCCAGATGAATACTGAAGGATCACGAATATGGAGCAGGATAACAAGGGATAATATCGACCGCTGTATTGCAGTTACACTCGACGGCAAGGTTATAACCTACCCGAGGGTAATGAATGAAATTACAGGCGGAGAAACAGAAATTACCGGCGACTTTTCATTGGCAGAAGCCCAATATCTTGCAGCTATATTCAGTTCGGGCGGTGAATTGCTGCCCCTGAAGCTGCAAATATCTGACCTTCAGACCGAAAAGAAAAAATAAATCAATCCATCCTCCGGTGGCGGATCTTCCTTACACTTTTAGAAATATTTCTCTTATAATGCGGGGAATGATAATATTTATTTTTACCCATCTCCGAAAGATCACATGAATCAGTTTTGGTCTTCTTGATGATCTGAGACCTTTTTATTTCGGCACAGCCTGTTCCTGTGAAAACAGTGATCAGGCAGACAAGAAAAAGGCACTTTATTGTTCTTTTGATGCTTGGCATAGGCATCGGAATAAAGAATAAAGTTACAAAAATAATTGCCGAAAACAAAAATGGTACAAAGTACAGGGTACAAGGTGCAGGGTCAGTATTCCTTGTACCTTGAACCATGAACCGAGTACCTTTCCTAATATTTAGGAAGCGTCCATCCGTTATTATAAACCGGAGTGATCAGCTTATTTGCCGTGGAGGATGTAAACTGCTGTTTGGTTTTATCCCAGTATACTTTTTCGCCGGAGCGATAGGCAATATTCCCCATTTGTGCCACCAGTGCAACATCGCGTCCTATATCGATACCTGCATTCAACTTCTGCGGAGTATTGTTTTTTATGCAGTCGAGGAAGTTTTTCACGTTAAGATCCAGTCCCGAACCAACATTTTTCTGAACAGGAACAGCTTCAATTCTATTCTTCTCCGGTATCACTTCCCATCCGTTCCTGTCAAGAACAAGGGTTCCGTTTTCACCAATGTACGACATGCCGTGAGGTCGTGCCCAGTTCCCAAGACCGATCCCGATGGTATGTTCCCAGATCATAGTGAAATCCTTAAAGTCATATACAGCCGTCATTGTATCGGGAGTGACCATATCATCATCAGGGAATGCATATTTACCGCCAATTGCCATAACTGATTCGGGTATTGACTTACCCATACCATATAATATAAAGTCGATGAGGTGAACACCCCAGTCAGTCATAAGTCCGTTTCCATATTCCCAGTACCAGCGCCAGGTAAAATGGAACCGGTTCTTATTAAAAGGACGTTTGGGAGCCGGTCCGAGCCAGAGATCATAATCTACTCCTTCAGGCACTGGAGAATCAGGCACTTTTGGAATAGCGCCTTTCCAGTCTACATAAGACCATGCCTTGCAGGTACGGATACGTCCAAGATTACCGGTTTTCAGATAATTGATAGCATCGACGAAATGTGGCTGGCTTCTCTGCCACTGACCTACCTGGACAATCTTTCCATGTTTTTTGACAGCTTTATGCATGATATTGATCTCAGCGATAGAATTACCAATCGGTTTTTCAACATATGCATGCCTTCCTGATTCAAGTGCATCACAGAATATAAGGCAATGCCAATGGTCAGGTGTCCCGATTATTACAACATCGATATCCTTGTTTTCAAGCATCTTACGGTAATTGACATAGAGCTTGGGAACGGGGCGTCCCATTTTTACAACATTGTCAGCTCTTCTGTTGAGCACATTACGGTCAACATCACAAATGGCAGCACATTCAACTCCTGGATTCCTGAGAAATGATTCCAGGTCACTCCATCCCATGCTGTTGCCGCCCACGAGAGCAACACGTATCTTGTCTGACGGAGCGACATTCATATGTGCTTTTGACAGAGCATCAAGAGAAAGTGCAGAACCTGCTGTAAAAAGAGAAGCTGTCTTTATGAAATTTCTTCGCGTTGAAGCCATATCATGTACTGAAATGATTTATTAAAAAAACTTAAAACTCCTGGCCATGCTTAAGGCGTGACTGAGGATGCCTTAAAAGAAAAATCCATTAACCGCAAAGACCGCAAAGGTTTTACGCTAAGAACCCAAAGCGTTATTTCTCTGACTCTTAAATTTGCGTCCTTTGCTATTACTTTGCGTCCTCTGCGGTTAATTCTGATTTTTGAATCACTTTCAGGAGGGAGCTGTTATTCCGCCGGTTTGAAGATCAGATCAACTACATCAGCCTCAGTGAACATCTTACCTGCGATCTTCCGGATATCTTTAATAGTATAGGATTTTAAAATATCCTCGTAATTCTTTGGATCGTCGGAGTTGATGCCATAATTATAATACCTCGATATAGTGCTGGCCCAGTAGGAGTTATGCTGGCTCGGTCCGGTTTTTAACATATTATCCAGCTCCTTGTAAATTATAGCTTTCAGATCCTGTGCACGTGCCGGATCACAGTCGAACATGATATAACCTTCGCCTTTTTCACTCGGTCGTTTCTGTGCCGAAAGGGATACACTGATCCCATATGTTCCTCCTTCATCTTCTCTAATTTTTTCGGTATAGACAATATCGAGGATCCCGGAAGTTACCTGGAGACCAAGGTAATTATATGGCGTATACTTAAAGTCTTTTGAGAATGAAAGAAAGACTTTTGATTTTGGGATTGTCAGTTTTACAGGAATTTCCCTGGTTATTTTTCCTTCAGGCTGCTCGACTTTTCTGTCAATCCATGTTTCAGTCCTGTCAGAGACCGGAAGCGACCCCATATATTTTTCAACCATCGGGATTACGACTTCTTTTTCAATATTTCCAACAATGAAAAAGGTGAATTCATCAGCCCCGCGGAACCTGTCAGAATATATGGTTTTTATCTGGTCGAGTGTTATTTTCTCAATGCTTTCTTTTGAAAGAATAACGGTTCTCGGATTATATCCTGTTGTTATCAGTGAGATGCTGTCGCTCATTATTTTTTCAGGATCTTTCTCCTGGTTGGCTATCATTGCAGCAAACCTTGCAATAATTGCATTGTGAGCCTCCTGGTCGAACCTCGGCTTTGCAAATTTGAGGTAAAGGAGCTGCATCATTGTTTCGAAATCTTTTGGTGTTGATGTTCCTCCCACTGCCTCTGACACTTCTCCGAGAGAAAGAGAGACAGAGGCCTTTTTGCCGGAGAGCATCTTCGAGAGAGTAATATTATCATAATCACCGGCTCCATACATTGTTATCAGGGAAGACATAAGGTTTGCAGACAGTACCAGCTCATTTTCAACCTTAGAAATTCCCCCGTGGCTGAATGATGACAGGATGATATTGTCCTTTTCAAAATCAGCCTTGCGATAAACCACCTTTACATTATTTGCAAGCGTCCATTCAACAGCATCAAACAAAGGCAGGGGAACAGTTTTAATGACAGGCGATCCCTTAAGCTCTTCCTTTATAAGCGATTCACTCATTGCTTTATCCTCATAGGGGGAAAGAGTGGCATTTTTAACTTTATTGATTATATCGTGAGCCTCCTGTTCTGAAAGGTGTTTAATGTTCTCTCCTTCCAGTCCCTGGACTATGATCGTCCTGTTGTCGTCGGTCATCAGTTCCCGGTATTTTGCCGATATCTCCTCAGCAGTTATCCCATCCATGATCTGTTTAAAGAATTCAAGATCAAAGTCTGCAGAAGTGGCAGGTTCCCCTGTAAGAAAATATTGCCGGACCCAGCTGGCATAAGTATCATTGGAGATTTTGTCTTTCTGCCTGAATGTATTTTCAAGGTTTGAAAGAGTTCTGGCCTTTGCCCTGTCGAGCTCCGCCTTCCCGAAACCAAATCGTTTTGCTCTTTCAGCTTCTGTATAAACTGCTTCCAGGGCCGTTGCTTCCTCATTCTGCCGGGCCGTGGCAGAGATGGAAAATGCATCATATTTCCTGGGATAATAACCGCCAAAATAGACAGAACCGGTTACGAAGGGA
>JALONV010000105.1 GCA_025454755.1 Bacteroidales bacterium
TTCCTTATGGATGATATCAAATATCTGAGCAATGCAATAATCGATGCGAAAATCGGACTGATCGCTGATCTGGATAATATGAAATTCACATTCGGCGAAGATTACCTTGCGCTTAATGATCTGAAGCTTAATTTCTCGGGAATGGTTGCCATGCCCGGCGACGACATTGAAACCTACCTGAAATTCGGAACAGGAAATACATCTTTCAAAACACTGCTTTCCCTTATCCCGGCTGTTTATATGACAGATTACCAGGATCTTTCGGCAACAGGAGAATTTGCCCTGAGCGGTACTGCCAAAGGGGTTTACAGCGATGCCGACAGCACACTCCCTGATATAACAGTCGACCTGTCTGTAATAAACGGTCTTGTAAGCTATCCCGATCTGCCTGAGAAAATAAAGACCTGATATAACAGTCGACCTGTCTGTAATAAACGGTCTTGTAAGCTATCCCGATCTGCCTGAGAAAATAAAGAACATAAATATTAAGTTTAATGCATTCGTTGACGGCCAGGAAATGGACAATACAACTGCGACTGTCGATAAATTCCACTTTGAGCTTGCCGGAAATCCTTTCGATATGACCTTCGCTGTCAAAACTCCAGTGAGTGATCCTGATTTTAAGGGTTCCCTGATCGGAAAGATAGACCTTACCGCTCTGACTAAAGCCGTCCCTCTCGACAGCATCAGCCTGTCAGGGATTATAGATATGTCGGTGAAAATGGCAGGGCGCCTTTCTATGATCGGGAAGGAACAGTATGATAAGTTCCAGGCTTCAGGGAATATGCGGATTCAGAACATGCTTGTCGATATGGTCGGTTATCCCAAAATATTGATCAGTGATGCAGGATTCGAATTTTCACCTTCATATGCTTCACTTGCAAATGCAGATATTATTGTTGGTGATAAAAGCGACTTTCATCTTTCAGGGAAACTTGAGAACTATATTCCATATATATTGAAGGATGAGACTATAAAAGGAAATCTTGCGCTAAGATCTAACTCAGTGGATGTCTCTGATATTCTCTCAAAGATCGCATCCGATACTACTGAAGCAGTAGACGATACAACCTCTCTGGCAGTTATTAAAATTCCTGAAAACATCGACTTCGATTTCAATGCAGTGATCAATAAGTTCACATACGATAAGATAAATGCTGAGAATTTCAAAGGACATATCATTATCCGCGATGGTGTTCTGAGCCTCAGGGAAACAGGATTGAATATTCTTGGCGGACTCATTTCCCTTGATGCTGATTATGATACACGTGATTCGCTGAAGCCTTTTATGAAAGCCAACTTCAGTATTCAAAGCATAGGGGTGAAGGATGCCTTCAACACTTTTAACACGATCCAGAAACTTGCTCCGGCTGCGGAAGGCGTCGATGGAAAAGTAAATGTGAGTCTTTCCTACGAAAGTCTTCTCGGAACTGATATGATGCCCGTTATAAGCTCAATTACAGGAGGAGGTAAGCTGCAGTCGAATGAGATAACAATTTTAAAGTCACCGGCTTTCGACAAGATGAAAGAGCTCCTCAAACTAAGCGACAAATACAGCAATACTTTTAAAGACCTGAACCTCAGTTTTAAACTCAAAGAGGGGAGAGTGTACGTAAGTCCGTTCGACACAAAAGTTGGCAATATTAAAATGAATATCAGCGGCGATCAGGGCCTCGATCAGACGATGAACTATCTCATTAAGACCGAGTTCCCTCGTTCTGAACTGGGCAGTGCGGTCAACTCCATGGTAAACAATCTCTCTGCTCTGGCAGCCTCCGTTGGTGTTGCATACAAACCAGCCGATATAATGAAGGTGAATGTAAAGCTTACGGGTGTATTCGGCAAGCCGGTAATTACACCTGTATTTGGAAGCAGCCCGGGTGAGGGCGAGTCAGGTGCGGCAGGTACAGTAAAAGAGACTGTCAAACAGGTTGTCAGCAATACTGTTGATGAAGGCAAGGACAGGCTCAGAAAAGAGGCTGAAGAACAGGGCGACAAGCTGATAAAGGAAGCAGAGGCAAGAGGTCAGCAGCTGCGTGATGAAGCTTCTAAAGCTGCAGATAAAATAAGAACGGAAGCCGCTGCCCAGACTCAGAAATTAGTTAATGAAGCTGCATCAAAAGGCGCTGTGGCTAAGCTGGCTGCACAGAAAGCTGCTGACAAGATTAAAGCGGAAGCAGATAAAAAAGCAACTGCCCTTACAACCGAAACTGATAACCAGGCTGATAAATTGATTGAAGAAGCAAAAGTGAAGAAGCAGGAACTGATTGATAAAATTTAAAATTTCTTTTCTCTGATTCGCGCCTTTTTGCCGGTCAGGTCGCGTATGTAATATATCCTTGCCCTGCGGACTTTCCCGTGCTTGTTCACTTCTATCTTATCGATAAACGGTGAAGATATCGGAAATATCCTTTCAACGCCTATGTTACCCGACATTTTCCTTACTGTGAAAGTCTCTGTATGTCCGCTTCCGACTCTCTGGATAACAACGCCGCGGAACTGCTGAATTCTTTCCTTGTTACCTTCAATTATTTTATAATGGACAGTAATGGTATCTCCTGCTATAAACCTGGGGAATTCATTCTTTACCTCAAGTTCTTTTTCTACAACGTTCATTAAGTTCATCTTGCGCAATATTTTGTATCAAAATCTTATCCCTCAAAATCGGACGCAAATGTATAAAGAAAATCCGGAAAACAATGCTGTATCGCAAAAATGTTTTGAATAAGGGAATTATACGGTCCTCGGTCCTCGGTTCTCGGTTCTCGGTCCAGCACCAAGCCCCGAGCACCGAGCACCGAGCACCCTGTACCCTGTACCTGTTACCGTTTTAGTGTCCTCCTCCGGCAGGAACCAGCAGGATCTTGCCGTTATCCTGGATGACTGATTTTTTCCATTTGTCATCATATCCGGGTTGCATGGGAAAAGCAGGGTAACCGTCTTCAGTTGTCGAAAACTTGCCGTCTTTCTCATTCTTGATGTTGCCGTCGATGTATTTGACAAGTAGGTATTCACTGAGTTTCTTCCATTGCTTGAAAGTGCTCATAGCTGTGGTGACAGAATATTTTGTAAGATAATCCCTTGCTTTCCAGACATCATTTTCGTACAGCTTCTTTGCTTCTTTGTCAACTGTGCCAGTTTCAGCTATATATTTGGTTTCAAGCTCTTTCTGAAGCTTAATAGCATCAGAGCTCATCATGTCGTAGCGTGCATAACACTGGTTGGCAACCTGGTTGAAGATCCAGAAGGCTGAAGTGGGGGAGTACGTTACCATATCTCCATTACCTACCTTGAAACATTCCGGTACTTCGGTTATCCCGCAATACATCGGATTGAATACGGTTGTGTTTGCATCATCGACTCCAAACCAGAAAATTCCACCGATTGGATCGGGGAGCCAGTTGCGCGACTCGGCAACAAACACAAAGCCGGTCTGCTGAGTGGCTGTTGCTCTCTCGTTACAATATGAATTCGGATCACCTGTTACATTCCAGGTAAGCGGGCGCCATCGGTAGGGCGAGCCAAAAGGGCCGGCACCGATATCGTTTCTCATGTCGAATTCCGTACCTTCAAGATGATCGCGCATAAAATTCATCACATCATAATTCGATATCTTTCTGTTGGGTTTTACCCAAAGCGGCATGCGTTTGGTTAGATAATGTCCTGAGACATAGCCGGTATACTGATCCATATCATCATTCACAGCTCTGAAGAATGCCCATACCCTCATCTCACAAAAGCGTGCACCTGAAAAAGATATTGGATTAAATATATCGGAGAAACTGAAGTCCTGATCTATTCCGGAAAATAAATTCTTTGACCTTGCGAAGTCAATCATATCATATGCATATACACATTCAACTGCCGGATCAAAAATACGTTTCAGGTCTTTTGAGGTGATCGCATTGCTCGTCTTCTTGCCTGTGGCTATGGGAAAAGTTTGTATCCTGGCCTGGTTGGCATGGGCGCAAATATAACCGTCGGGAATCAGGCGTGCTACCCAATTGGCGCCCTTGTTACCAGGGCCTTTTCCTATGATTTCGAAGATCCATGCTTCATCAGGATCTGCAATTGAGAAAGATTCCCCTTCGCTGGCATACCCGTATTCGGAAACCAGTTCCGATATCACCTTAATTGCTTCTCTGGCATTCTTTGCCCGCTGCAGGGTAATATAAATAAGACTTCCATAATCAACGACAGCTGTCGTGTCATGAAGGCCTTCGATGCCTCCGTATGTCGTTTCTCCAATAGAAACCTGGTGCTCATTCATGTTGCCAATAACTGAATATGTATGGCGTACCTGCCTGATCTTTCCCATGTATTTGCCTGTGTCCCATTCATATACATCAAGCCAGGCTCCTTCAGGATAATCTCTGGCTGGCCAGTAATATAATTCACCATAAAGAACATGGGAGTCGGCGGAGTAGGTGATCATCACTGACCCGGTTGTGGATGCTCCCTTTGTCACAAGGAAATTAGTGCATGCCGTGGATGTCTCAATGGCCATAAATCCTGACAACAGGATCGTCAATAGTATTGCTGTTAATCTCTTCATAAGTATTTCCGATTATTTTTAAAATGTATTATTGTATTATTTGCCTTCAGCCTGACGCCTGATGCCTGACGCCTGACGCCTGACGCCTTCTTCCCGACAAAGGTAGAAATCCGGGGAATATTTCAAAATGCCTCAGATCATTTTGAGGATGGATATGATATTTATTATTTTTTTCTGATCGGCCACTTTGCGTGAGAACTCCGGGATGTTGGTTAATCCGCCCATCGAAATGCCATCTCTGCGATACACCATTCCACTATCTATTATTGTCCTTCCTGTCAGATGAAATTCGCAGGCTCCGGTTTCCTGCGCCATATCTGCAATATTTGATTCATCAAGTCCTCCTCCCGGCATGACTATTATTCTTCTGCCAGCTAACCTGACCAGTTTGCTGATAAGCTCTTTACCCTCAACAGCTTTGTTTTTTTGTCCTGATGTAAGCAGCCTGGATGCTCCGGTTGAAATTATATCTTCAATAGCTCTTACAGGATCGGAGCACAAATCAAATGCTCTGTGAAAAGTGACCGGCATAGGGTGGGCAAGCTCTATCAGCTTCCGGGTGCGTTCAATATCAATGCTTCCATCAGATCTCAGAATGCCTGTTACAATCCCGTCAACTCCCGCTTCACCGCACAGATCAATATCCCTTCGCATGATGTCAAACTCGGAATCGCTGTAAAGGAAGTCGCCGCCCCTTGGTCTAATTAATACATGAAGCTGAATCGAGAGGTTATCCCGTGCTGATGCAATTGTTCCGAACGAAGGAGTAGTTCCTCCTTCATAAAGGTTGTCACACAGCTCAATCAGGTCGGCGCCTGCAGTCTGGGCAATGACCGCAGATTCAACACTGTCCACACAGATCTCCAGCTTGAAATTCATGACTAGAATGAGTTATTAATTGATTTTCAAGCAAAATAGAAATCAATATTATATAGTTATCATTAAATCTTAAAAATAACATTTTTTTCTGTATTATTGTGCTATTCAAACCGATAAAACATGAAACGAGCATACTCACTTAACATATAAATAGTTGAATGGTCAATGCGAGTTACATCATACCATTGAAATAAAACTTAATTATGATGAAACCTACTCTTTTAGTCCTGGCAGCAGGAATGGGCAGCCGCTATGGCGGCAATAAGCAACTCGATGAAGTCGGACCTTCAGGCGAAACGATCATCGATTATTCAATTTATGATGCTATCCGGGCAGGATTCGGCAAGATCGTCTTTGTGATCAGACGTGATATCGAAGATCAGATAAAGGAACGATTTCTTGAAAAACTCCGTAACAGGATAGAAGTTGATTATGTCTTTCAGGAGATCACCAACCTGCCTGAAGGTGTCAGGGTAGCTCCCGACAGGTCCAAACCATGGGGTACAAGTCATGCAATTCTGGTCACGCAAGATAAAATAAAGGAACCATTCGGTGTTATTAACTCTGATGATTATTATGGTTTGGAATCATATAAGATACTTCATGATTTCCTTGTGAATGACGAAGACCCGAACACTTATTCAATTATCGGATATAAACTGGGCAACACTCTCTCTGATCATGGACATGTGAACAGGGGAGTCTGCAGTGTCAGCAAAGAAGGGCTTCTCCAGAATATGGTTGAAACGCGTCAGATTGAAAAGACCAGGAGCGGGGCAAAAGTTAACGGTACTGACGGAAATGTGCAGGAATTCACCGGAAATGAAGTTGTTTCAATGAACCTGTTCGGATTCAAACCCTCCTGTTACAGATTCCTGGGTGAGGAGTTCAGGAATTTTATAAATGCCAGGGGAATGGATCTGAAATCAGAACTGGATATTCCTACTTCACTGGATAAATTCGTAAAGAGCGGTGACATTAAAATAAAGGTTCTGATGAGCAATGAGAGATGGTTCGGCGTTACTTATCGTGAGGATAAGCCCTTTGTTGTCGA
>JALONV010000007.1 GCA_025454755.1 Bacteroidales bacterium
GCTGGCATCTATTGAAGCCAGCGGTTCGTCAAGAAGAAGTACCTTCGGATATGTAATGAGGGTTCGGGCCAAGGCCACCCGCTGAAGCTCGCCTCCTGAGAGATTATTTGTAAAGCGGTTGAGAAGGTGACTTATATTCAATTCACCAGCTATTATATTTACTCTCTCATTTATCTCTTTCTTCGCAATCTTTCTGCAGTGCAGGGAGTATCCAATATTGCCGGATACGGTCATATTCGGGAAGATTGCATAGTCCTGGAATACAAGTCCGATATTTCTGTCCTGTATCTTCTTATTCGTAACATCTTCATTATCAACCCATATGCTGCCTGAATCAGGTTCATTTAATCCTGCGATAAGTTCAAGGAGCTGAGTCTTTCCGGAACCTGATCTTCCCAGGAGGACAAAATATTCACCTTCCGGTATGTCGATGCTGATGCCGGAGAGCCTGAAATCGCCAAGCTTCTTGTTTATGTTCTCAAGTTTCAGCATCGGGAGATAAATGAGTTTCTTTTTTCCTGGAAGGTATGAGACGCAGGAGTATGAAGACAGCAAGAGCGACAACAATAAAAACTACGGATGCGGGACGTGCGTAATTGAGCCCGAATGAGCTGAAACGCTCATATATAAGCACAGGAGCAATCATCGGATGGTAGGCTACAATTACCACTGCTCCGAATTCACTCATGCCTCTGGCAAACATCATCACAAATCCTGTTATGATGCTCCGCCATGCTATGGGCAGCGACACTGTAAAGAAGACTCTGGAGCGGCTTGCACCAAGAGTGAGTGCCGCCTTCTCAAGTCGTTCAGGAACTGCTGCAAAACCGTCGCGGGCAGAGTTGATAAGGAATGGAACGCTCACAAAAGCCATTGCAAGAGCGATACCTGCGGGATTATTGATCAGTGAAAGGCCAACAACATCTGCCGCTTTTCCTAAAAAACCGTCCCTCGAAATGAAGCCGAGCACTGCAAGACCCGCAGCAGTATGTGGCAGAACTACGGGAAGGTCGATGATCCCCTGCACCACTTTTTTCAGCGGGAAGTTTTTCCGGGCAAGAAGCCATGCAAGAGGGACTGATCCTATTGCAAAAAAGAAAGTTGCAGCAAATGCCACCCAGAGAGTCAGCCAGATGCTCTCCTGAACATCTTTATCATTGATCGTTTCAAGCAACTCCGTCCCCCCGGTTTTAAGGAACATCCCTGCCAGCGGCGCCAGTATGAAGAGCAGCACGAGAGATGAAAGGATAAGCATTATCCAGTTGAAGGGTGTGTTCTTTGTCATTTCAGATATTGCTTAAGCTTATCAGGTATCAGATCTGGTTGTTCTGTTGAAAATGGAACAATCGGTTCCTGGCCATTTTTTCTGAAGATCTCCATACCTTCGGGACTAATCATATAGGCCACAAAATCGATGGCTTTCCTGCTATTCGGAGCATTCTTCAAAACCGAAAGACTGTAATTTATATACTCCCCTCTTACCTCCATTGTACTTTCCGGCTTGCTGCCTGCAATCTGTAGTGAAGCCCTGGAATAGACATCATTCATTTGGGAGTTGCCCAGATTTATTTCATCAGGCAGTTCAATGAATCTCAGGTTGTGTTGCAGGGCAACTGACTTATACTGAAACATATAATCAACTGCATTAGACTCGACAAGAGCCACCAGGTCGACCTCCTTGGGTCGTATAAAGTAACGGTCTTTTATTTGCAGTTTATGGGCCAGGAATGGCTTATCATAATACTTTTCTGCCAGTATAAACATCAGCACACTGCGGTAACCGCAGGGATCTGAATTAGGATCGGACCTGGAATAGGTTACATCATCTCTCAGAAGAATATCCATCCAGTTCTGTGAGTTTATTTCACCGGCATATTTTGATTTCTCCTGGAATGCGATCACAATCTCATTTGTAGCAAAACGAATACTCCATGACGCATATTCGGGAATAATGAGCTGGTTGATGACAAAATAATCGGCAGATGCAATAATATCGCATGGCTTTTTGAGCTCGGTTATTTTTCTGGCACAGACTAGACTACCTGCAGGTTCCATGAGGATTCTCACTCCTGGATTTTTCTTCTCATATTCATCTGCCAGCTGTTTAAACGGGACTGAAAGGCTGCCGGCATGAAAAATGATTATTTCATTTGCTTTTGAGCCGGAATTGCTCCTGCAACCAGCCAGAGAGAATGTCAGAATTATTAATAGTGAAAATAAACGCCTCATAATCCGAAAGTTAAATATTTTATCGGTATCCGTAACAAAGAAACCTATTGACATGAGATAAGGCCACTCCTGCGGATAAACTTTCATTCTGATACTACAGTTATTCCTGTCAGCAGTGGCGTCAATATGCTATTTTCACCTACTGGTAGTTCTTAACGACCTCAATAACTTCCGGCAGATCCATCTCTATTTTCTTAAGGAATTCAATCGTCGGAACGCCATTGTTGTTCCAGCCCCTTCTCCTGTAGACGGCATCGAGAAGCCCTTCATACTGATCCTCCCTGTACTTTCTGAGGATTTTCATCTTCTCCTCTGTCGTCATTCCTTCGGTCTCTGTGCCAAGTTTTTCCCGGAGCTGTTTGTCGTATCTCTCCGCACGGGATTCATACTCTTCCTTTGTCACAGGGCCGGCAGCACGGTACGGCTGCCTGTCATGAATCCTTGTTCCAAAACCTCTCCTCAGATTAAAGACCCTCTGGAAATTATATACCCTTTCTGAATCTTCAATTAATCTCTTCTTGTCAAATTCTCTTCCTGTAACTGCTTTATAAATAGTCACATAATTATCTACATGTTCCGGCACTTTTGCTGGTTCATCGGTCTGGGCATTGGTTTCAGGTTCCACATCGTTCCATGGAAGCTTGCAGAGGCCTACCAGGCCAAACCATGTCCGGAACATAGGGAAATAATGCAGCGCCTCAGCCTTGTTCTCAAATGTCGGGATCTGGTTGTTCACCATATCCATGAATATCAGCCAGGCTTCATCGTGCTGTGGCCCTTTGTTTGTCATGGCATATCCTCCCTGCTGGGCAAGCGACTCCTTCGACATATACTGCGAGTACTCAAGTCCTTTGTTCTCCATTGCTATATTGAACAGCAGGTCAGTATCTCCCCATCCCTTTTCAATGAACATTTCTTTCATCTTCCTCACACCCATGCCGGCAATTTTTCCGAAACCCTCACCTCTGGCAACCATATGAAGCAGTTCGAGGGAGCCTGCAGCATCACCGAAATGGAGATCGAATCCCTGAGCTCTTTCCTTGTTGAGTATTCCTCTCTGGAAGCACTCCATTATAAAAGCGACAGACGTTCCCCAGGTGATAGTGCAAATGCCATAAGTATCGCAGTAGAAATTAGCTTCAATTATGTACTCAGGATCAAATATTCCCCCGTTGGATCCCAGTCCGGCAGCATTTTCATACTCAGGACCGTCGACCATCACTTTTTGTCCTTTGTATGGTCCGGTCTTTATTTCGAAATCGTCAACTGCCTTGCTGCATGCCATGTTACAGCCTATCCAGCAGCCATCGGGTATATTCTGGGTGAAATTTCTCTTCCAAACCGAAGAGTCGATCTTAAAGGCATCCTTGTGGCTCCCGTACTGGTAATTGTTAGTTGGGAGAAGATCGTGGTCGTTCATTACCTCCATCAGGTGGGCAGTACCGACCTGTCTCATCTGGCACTGCTTGTCGTCGAGTTCCCGAATCTCCCTGTTGAACCTTCTTCCCCTCTCCATGATGGATTCAAGGTCAACCACATTATTCAGATTACCTTTTACTCCCGGGATCTTGCAAACAAGCGCTTTAATTTTTTTATTCCTGAAAACTGTACCAATGCCTCCGCGGCCTGCCTGTTTCATCCTGACTTTCTTACGTTTAGGATCATAAAAAGTGAAATTCAGCATGCCAATGAGAGTATGTTGTGCAGCTGAACCTGTTGTTACAACTCCTATATTCTTCTTCTCATTGTCAGTATCGGCAAACATATCTGTCAGCTGTTCTGCCAGCACATGGCTGTCGGGGCCTTCTTCAGGAGCTTCGAAAATTTCTACTTTATGGTTAATGCCATCGATGAAGATTATCACATCATTTTCTGCTTTTCCCTGCAGCTCCAGCGCATCGAAGCCTGAGAATTTCAGAAAGGGACCAAAGAAACCTCCCACATTGCTGTCCATCACTGATCCGGTCTGAGGCGAAAGGCTCACAACCAGTGACTTGCCTGTGCCTGAGTACTGGGTTATTCCACCGATCGGTCCTGAAGAAATTATGATCTCATTTTCAGGATCATCCCATTTTGTACCCGGTGTCGTGGCATCCCACAGAAGCCTGAGCCCATATCCTTTACCGCCGATGAACTTTTCCTTCATCATCAGTGGAACATCTTTTTCCCTGATCTCTGCTGAACCGACATTTATATAAAGGATTTTGTCGGTATATCCTTTGCTGAGGGGTGTCCAGTTATAGTCCCACCTCTTAAGGGTCCTGTTCTGTGCCTTAATTGAATTTATATCCATGGCTGAGAATTATTTTGAGTTTATCGCAGTGGTAAAATTCAAATTTACATTTTTTTATGTTGGTCTGGCATGATTAAAGTCAGGATGGAGTGCTCCGTGATGATGATATTCAGCATCACTCTGCTTAATATTAAATATGAATCATCATTCTCCGTTGGTATTGGGAACCTTGCAAATGGTTTAAAAGGTTTGTAACTTTCGGTACTAATAATGGAAACAAAAATTAATTACCTGAAACCTATTGTCTGGGCAATAGAGCTGGACAGTATAAAAGCAGTACCAGGCAGATAGTTATTTTACCAGGATATTTTAATGAGATTTTCAGAGATCAGGGATCATCTTTCGCAATTCAGGGTCGGCATTGCCGGAGCAGGAGGTCTTGGATCTAATTGTGCCATTTCTCTCGCAAGAAGTGGTGTAGGGACTTTGGTTCTCTCAGATTTTGATGTTATCGAGCCTGCCAATCTCAACCGTCAATATTATTTCGCCAGCCAGATAGGAATGCTTAAAACAGTCGCCCTGAAGGAGAATATAACCCGTATCAATCCTGATATTACAGTATTAGCCCACACTGAAAGACTTGACAGCAAAAACATTCCGGAGATCTATGCCGGCTGTCACGTAATGGTGGAGGCTTTCGACAGAGACGACATGAAGGAGATGCTCATAGAAACTGTTCTCACCACGATGCCCGGAATCCCGGTTATTGTTGGCTCAGGACTCGCAGGCTGGGGAAACAGCGAGGCAATCAGGTACAGGAAGATTGACGATACCATTTATATTTGCGGGGACGAGACAACAGTAGCAGGTGAGGATCTTCCGCCGATGGCTCCAAGAGTTGGCATGGTGGCTAATATGCAGGCCAATACTGTCATAGAGATCCTTATGAAAAGAACAAGAGATTACTTTCACTTATGAAGATATTGCTTAATAACAGGGAAGAGGAGTTCAATGCCGATGCAATGAGCATAAAAGAGATGCTTGAGCTGAAAAAGTTCTCTTTCAGAATGAGGATTATAAAGGTAAATGGCCGTTTGATCCCAAAGGATAAATATGAGTCGACATATATACATGATGGAGACAATGTACTTATGATCTACCTTATGAGCGGCGGATGAAAAAAAAGTTTTAACTTTGTTTCATAATGCTAAGGTTCAAGTTTATAGATAAAATCCCCCCATCACTCAGGAATAAATATATTCTCACAATTCTTATCTTCCTGCTCTGGATTTTTCTTCTTGATTCAAATAATCTGGTAGCCAGGTTCAAGGATATGCATGAACTCCGCACCCTGAAGAGCGAAAAGGAATACTACACTAAAAAGATCGAGATCGACAAAAGGAAATTAAAGGAGCTTAAGACAGATAATCAGAACCTTGAGAAGTTTGCCAGGGAGCAGTACCATATGAAAAAGGCCGATGAGGATCTTTACATTGTACTTACCCCAAAAGAAGACAGGCAGATTAAGCGAAGGACTAATTAGCTATTTTTTTCAATCAAGCGGTATTGAAGGAGAAGATCAAAGGGATCTTTTGATTTTATCTGTGGCCCGATCACTGACAAGAATTCACAGGCAGCTTCCTGAACCGGCAGTTTTCTAAAAAAGGCGGGATGCACCTGGTTAAGGTATTTGACTATCCTGAACATATTGAACCAGCTAAAAAATCTCTTCACAAAAGACTCCTCTCCTGAAGTGTTACTCCTTATCTCTGAAATCTTCAGAGTCCATTCTTCAGGGCTGATAAATGAATTCATGCTTGCAGGAAGGCTTTTGTAATAAACACTTATGCCGGATGCATCATTGTAAAAAAGCTTCTCAATGCAGCAAAATAAGAGATGCAGGTCCCTGAATGCTCCGGGATTGTAAGTCAGGAACCCACCTGTCTTTCCTTCAATCAGTCTGGCGATAACTGCGCCGGTGCCGAATGGAACCCTTCCGGATGTTCTCGGAGAAGGATATATCGTTGTTGAATTAAGCTCAAAATAACCCCCCTGGGGAACAAGCTTCTGGATAAAATAAAAATCTTCCCCTGCCTGTTTCCTGTTCATACCTCCTGCCTTCAGATATGCCGAAGCCCTGAAGGCAATTGCAGATCCTATTGTATGAAAAGACCAGGGGTACCCTGAATATCTGACAGCCTGATAGAAATACCTCATATGCAGCTCGTACATTGCCGCATATCTGTATATTTCTTCAGGAAATTCATTGCCTGAAAGCGGATGTTCAAATCTGATTGAACAGGCATTGCGGTTTTTTTTATTCAGAAGCTTTCCTGATATCTCAGTGAAGTAATTTTCTTCAACTGTACAGTCTGCATCCAGACTCACTATAACTCCATCGGGATTTCCGATTGCATTGAATCGCCGAAGGGCTTCATCCATTCCGGTTTTTCGTGCCAGGCCCGCTCCCCATCCAGGAATTGATGGCTTACCTGCATCAAAATAATAAAGCCTGAAGAATGAGTTTCCGTGTTCCTTTTTCCACTCTTTTATGCTATCAATAGAGATTGAGTTGTTCCTGAGGGAATCAGCCCCTGCTTCCTTAGGGGCATTTACAATTATTATGATCTCAACACCGCACTCCGGTTCTTTGCACGCAGAGAGTGAATTCAGGAGCACAGCAATGCCGCGTTCATCAAATGCTGGTATAACGACTATTATACCTGTGTGATTCTCAGGCGATTCAGAAAATAATTCCGGAAATAAGGCTCTTTTTTCAAGCCACGATGTGGCAAAAGCCATTCTTGCTATTTTTTCTCGGTCTGGTATTTTTGATTAAGAGCATCGAGCACCTTCTGAGTTATGTCAAGACCTGTGTCGCCATACAGAACGACGCTTCCGAAACTCCTGCCCAGGATATA
Organism: Bacteroidales bacterium; assembly: GCA_025454755.1. GTDB lineage: Bacteria > Bacteroidota > Bacteroidia > Bacteroidales > VadinHA17 > LD21. Next base: position 7,384 of record JALONV010000007.1, read on the forward strand.
CTGGTAGTTGTACTGAGATTTGTTCTCTTCAAGATAAGTTGTGATATAATCTACAATCTGTCTGTTCATAACCTGTTCTTCTTCCATAAGGTTATTCTGAAGGTTCTGGCTTAGAGCTGCAAGTTCCTGCTGCTGCTGGTATAGAGCCTGTTCCATTTCGGCAGCCTGAGCCCTGGTAACCAGGCCTTTATTTACTTTCTCCTGAGCATCCGCGGCACTTCTTTTCAGTTGATTCTCCTTCGAGGTATATTCAGCCTCAGCCTTCTTTTGTTTTTCCATAAGATCTGCTCTTCTGTCGAAGAACATATCGAAATTATAGATTACAGTATCGATATTTATAAAAGCAATTCCCTCCGACTTAATTTCGGTCTGGCTAATATTCCTGGTCGATTTTTTATCTTTTTTGCCTGTAAAATGCAGAAAATATAGAAATGCAACTGCAAGAAATAACACAGCAAATAGTGCAATGGAAAGTTTCTTCATTTCAGATTAGATATTTGTTAAACAATTGTCAGCCGCAAATATACGGAATAAAATTTAACGGTAAAAGATGTAATTTAGAATTCGGGACAAGGGATTGCCCTTATACGTTTCCTGCCAGTACTGATAGAGAACGATGTGAATTCATATACAAGCGATATTTCATGTGCACCGCCTGTATTTGCCAACAGGTTGGATATTGTAAAATCGTAGCTGTAACCGATATGCAGCTGACTTGTCTTTATGCCTACGAGCCCTATAATTGCATCGCCTGCCTGATTGGTAAGGAAAGGGATACCTCTGTACCATAATCCGAAAATAAGCGGATCTCTGTAATAATAGAGTCCTATATCAGCTTGATTAAACTTTGACTGTGTCTGGTAATTTACCGCTACCGACAGCACCTCTCTCAGCTTGGTCCTCAGTCTTGTTTTCTTATATAGCTGTACACCGCCGTAAAGGTTAAACTTGACCGGGACTTTTGCATCGTCACCATAGAAAGATGTCTTTGGAACGAGCAAATGATCGAGTGTAAAACCGCCCCAGATCCTGTCGTTATACACGAGTGCGGAAGCTGCGAAGTCTACATCTGCGACGCTTTCGAACGGAGGAGGATAAATTGAAGGCATTGTGCCGCTTCCCGAGAGCTGGCTGTTGAAGACCAGTTTATAAATATCAAGCCCCAGGTAATAGAATTTGAAGTTAACCCCAGGCCTGATATGCCACTCTTTAGTTATGTTGAAATCGTATGAATAAAGGATTCCTATATTGGTAGTACTGAGGTTACCTGATCCAGCAACGTCGTAAGTGGCAAGAACCCCGATTCCTGAATTGAAATTTGGCATTGCCATGTCAAATGAAACACTATAGGTATGAAAAATGGCTTTGGGTATAGAGGGCCACTGATTCCTGTAATTCAGGCCAAGCCTGTACTGCTCGGTTGCTCCAGCAAATGATGGTGAAAGATAGAGTGGATTTGCATAGAACTGGGAGAATGTAGGATCCTGACTATAACAATCTACATAAAAAATAAAAGCCAGCAGAAAAATATATTTGATCCTTTTCAGCAAAACTGATCGGGTTAGTTTACCTTGACGAAAATAGTTAAATCAATTCACAATTCCGTAGTATTTAACGGAATTTTATCCTAAATCTGATGAACAGCACATGAATTTTTAATGAAGAAATGAAAAAGATGGATGAACGGCTTCTTTTCATTGATGAACGGAAACGCCGGGAATCTGAGTGTCCGGGATAATAAATATCAGTTCTTAAGCAGAGTAACGTCGCCCATTCTGGTAAATTGTTCACCGCTCATGAAGTTGCCGCGCACTTTCCAGATATATACACCAGGATCGCACAGCTGGCCTTTATAATATCCATCCCAGCCATAATTTACATCATTGCTTTCGAAAATAAGCATACCCATTTTGCTGAAAATCCTTAACTGATAGCTAGTTACACCGGAGAATACGGGATGGAATATCTGTGAACCCTCATCGCTCTTTGGAGTAAAATATCCTCCTGACGGGCCGTTTGCATTCGGTATAAAGGCATTGGGGAACTCTATATAATTACCCGATGTTGAAAATGTATTATATATAACAAGTGAATCCGAACAACCAAACTCTGATATTGCAATAAGCCTGACATTATAATTTCCAAATTTCCTGTATGAATGATGTGGTTCGTACAATTCTGATGTTGCCCCATCACCAAAGTCCCATTTATAGCTCTCAGCGCCATCTGAATAATTTCGAAAAGTTATTTCATCGTTCGGCAATACAGCATTTTCAGGGCTTATCTCAAACTTAGCCTCGGGTTTGGGATGGATAGTAATAATTACCGATGATACTGATTTTATGCCTGAGCTGAACACATTCAGCGTTACCTTATACTCTCCTGCATTGTCGAATAACCATATTGGGTCTCTCAGGGAAGAGTATCCTCCATCGCCGAAATACCATGTGCACGAGTCATATGGAACAGCCAGGCATCTGAAACTGATCTTCAAAGGTGAACATCCGTCAGTGGCCGAGGCGCTGATATATGAGTCCTTCCTTAAATTACCTCTCAGCTTATTGTTTTCAGGAAGTGCCATTGCCAGAACATCTTTATCCGGAACCGGATTTACCTTTCTGTCTTCAGTTGATTCCACTTCTCTAATCTCAGACTGGTTGGATCGGGTCTTTTCATTTACAATTATCTCTGATCCATTTTTCACTTCAGGCTTTCTTTCATTCGATGCGGTCTGTGTTTTCTTTTCTACATTATTTAATGCAGTTGATAAACTGTTTTCAGTTCCTTTCAGAACAGATCCGGTGCTGATTTCAATCTGTGCAGGAGCCTGAATTTCTTCTGTTTTCAAGTCAGGAGATGATGAGAGAATAAAGGCAAGTGCAGTTCCGGCAGCAGCCACCGCTCCGACATACCAGATATTTATCCTGGCAGGATTAAAACGCAGGAATTCCCTTCTTCCCACCGTGCGCATCAGATTTGCGCCAACCGATGGTGAAGGGATAACCTCTGCATTTTCAAGCTTTTGCCTGAAGAGATCACTTAACATCTTATCTTCTCTTCCTTCGTCCACTTTCTTTTACTTTCTCTTTTTTTTATTCATTACCTGAAGTGTAGCTGCTTTTCAGTGTCCGCAGTTTATCGAGTTTGTCCCTTAATGCTGCTTTTGCCCTGCTGTACTGCGATTTGGATGTATTGGTATCAATTCCAAGCATTTCAGCTATCTCCTTATGTTTATAACCTTCAACGGCATAGAGGTTGAAAACCATCCTGTACCCTGCAGGCAGATCATTAAGGACTTTATACAGCTCATCAGAGGTAAAAAAGTCCTCTTCAAAGCTTGTAACACCGGTCTCAACCGACACATATTCCTCAATTTCAATATGATACCTGAATTTAAGGTTTTTATGATAATGAGTTATGGCAGTATTGACTGCAACTTTTCTTAACCAGCCTATGAAAGAACCTGTACCTGAATAATCCTTAATGTTGAAGAAAATCTTTAAAAAACTATCCTGTAATATATCTTCAGCCTCTGCCTTATCTGTGGCATACCTCAGGCAAACACCAAGAAGGAAGCGGGAATACTTGTCGTACAGCAATTGCTGCGCCCTTCTTTCATGCTTTGCGCATCCTTCTATTATTTGCTGGTCGCTCATCATAAGCTGAGGACATTTTTAAGACATACCATAAAAATAAATGGTTGCATAACCTGAAAAATTATTCCAAAATAAATATTTTCATTTTTCATACTTCCGTTTCAATGACAAAGGTCATTAAAAAATATGTGGCTACAACTTTATTTAGCATCTTTAAAACGGAGTATTTCAATTTTATATTATAAAGTCATGTTCAACAAGTTCATTGCCTCTATAATGCCATACTTCCCCAAGAAATTCATATGGCTCTTCTCAAACTCATATATTTCCGGAGAAAAGGCTGAAGATGCCATTCGTGTATCAAAAGAGCTCAACAACAGGAAGATTAAGGTTACCCTTGATGTGCTGGGGGAATTCATAAAGAATCTCGATGAAGCCGAAGCAAATAAAAAGGAGTATCTCGATCTTATTGATTTCTCACAAAAAAACGGGATTGACGGTAATTATTCCGTGAAGCCTACAAGTTTTGGATTGTTGATTGACAAGGAGGCATGTTACAAACACATCAGGGAGATAGTGGCAAAAGCAGCTTCCTACAATAACTTTATCAGGATCGACATGGAGGATTCTCCATGCACAACACTCGAAATCGAACTTTTCCGCAGGCTTAAAACCGATTTCCCCAGAAATGTCGGTCTGGTAGTACAGGCTTACCTGAAGAGAACACTTGATGATATCAAGGGACTTACCGACCTCAACAGCGAAGCAGTTCCTCTGAACTTCAGACTGTGCAAAGGTATTTATGTCGAACCGGAAGAGATATCATATAAAAAATACTCAGAGATCAACCAGCACTATCTTGAAGATCTGGAATATATGCTGGCAAACAAGATATTTGCGGGAATCGCCACACACGACAGGCCGCTGGTTGAAGGAGCTTACTCTCTTCTGAAACAATACAATGTCCCAAAACATCTTTATGAATTCCAGATGTTATACGGGGTTACTCCAAATCTTCGTGAAAGCATTGTGAATGAAGGACATAATATGAGAGTTTATGTGCCCTTTGGGGAAAAGTGGTTCGGTTATTGCACCCGCAGGATGAAGGAAAATCCAAGAATGGTGCAGGATATTATTAAGGCGATATTCTATAAGGGATAACCGAGAGTTTCAAGTAACAAGTTTCAAGTTGTTCTGCTGGCGCGGATTTGTAATCAGTGCCTTAACGACACTGAATCTGGCACGGATTTCAAATCCGCGCCAGCAAATCAATCCGTTCTTCTCTCTTTCTTAATTACTTCCATATACCTGGAAATAATCAGGTCTGTTTCCTGATCCGTTACCACAGGTTTGACTGCAGCCGGTTTTTCAGGTAATCCATTTATTAACAGATATGCTGCCGGGATAAGCAGCAACGGACTAAGGCCGACAATCTTGTCAGGAGGAATCTGCCCTTTTGAGTAGGCGTCATTTTTTTGCTGCTGCCTGAGCAATTCGTAGTTCATGGAAGGATCTCCCAGTTTACCCTGATTCACCCTCCCCTGGTATGCCGAAACCGCAAGATTATATCTCGCATTCTCGACTTCTTTGCTTGCTTCCGAAGGAGGTCTTAACAGGTCCGACTTCAGGGAAGCGATACGTGGCACAATGACTACTTCAGGAATATTAACCGTGTCAGGATGCAAAAAGATGCCTGCCAGAAACTCCCTGCCATTCAGAGTGTCGTTGATGAGCATCAAAGCCGGGCTATAACCCAGAGTCCTGAAAATCACAGTATCATGCCGGTTCACATAAAAGGCAAACTTGCCTTCCGCATCACTGATGGAAGCGAAGACCCTGTTTATAAAGATCTGGGAATGAGGCAATGGAGATTCGGTACCTGCATCGAAAATAATTCCATGAAAAAGGATCACTCCTTCTCCGGTCTTCAACAACTGAGAAAAAGCCGGAAGAAAGAAGTTAAGAGCGATAACCAGCAGTATAATCTGCCTCTTCATTTTAAGAATATTAAAAATTTAATATGATCTCATCAAGCTTTCGCTTGGGTACATGATGATTTTTCAGGCTGTCTCTCCAATACTTCACATCGTTATCCTTAATATCATCAATTATTACATTTTCGACCGGTTTCCCCAGGGCAAGTATCAGAAGTATTTCAAATCTTTCGGGGATCTTTAGTTCGTTTTTCAGCTGATCGCGTCTTATGGATGCGATCATACAACCACCCAATCCTGCCTCAGTAGCTCCCAGCATCATGCTCTGAGCAGCAATGCCGTGGTCAACTCCGAATCCTTCGGCAATCGTTTTATCGCCGAGGATTACAATATATCCTGAAGGTCTTTCACCTGGTTCCGGACCATCCCATTCCTTCAGGTATGCAGCCCATACTACAGAGGGGAATACCCTGGCACAATCAACTTCAGTATTAAAAATAAGGTATTTCAAAGGCTGGCGGTTGGCGCCTGAAGCAGAAAGCCTTGCCAGGTTAACCAATCCTTCAAGTGTTTTGTATTCAATGCGATGCGACTCGTTGAACCTTCTGTAAGAACGTGTCTTTAATACAAGATCTTCTAGTTTCATATATAGATTAAATCATTTCTTCTCTTCTTCAGCATATAATCCCTTTCGTGAAAGAAGATGGTCGAGATTTGCTATTCCATAAACAACCACAGCTGTAGTAAGAGCAGTGTGCTCCTGGAATGCCGGAACACTTTTATTGAACAGGTCATTTTCTGTGTGCCAGATCTCACCATAACTGAAGTTATTGCCTCTCGGATCGGATTCAGAAAGGCCTACAGTCGGCACTCCGTTCATGGCAAAATGTGCATGATCGGAACCTCTGGCCTGGGTTGGTCTGGTCCTGGGAGGTTGTGTATTCTTATTTAATCTGAAAGGAAATTCAGGATTGACATTTTCAAGAGGTTTGCATATCTTTTCAAAATCTTCATACATAGCCTCATTTACAGTAATACCGGTTGCAACTGTCGAACCAGGATCACGATTAACATAATTTGAGATTTTCGGGAGCTTCTCCTTATTTGTTTCAACCCAATGTTTGGAACCATTCAGCCCGAATTCCTCACCGGCCCAAAGGCAGACAAGTATTGTCCGTTTTGGCCTGCCGTCTGCTGCCATAATGAGCCTGGCTGCTTCCATGGTTGTGGCAGATCCTGAACCATTGTCAATACAGCCGGAGGCAACATCAAAAGCATCCAGATGGCTCCCCACCATAACATATTCATCGGGAAATTTTGTTCCGCGGATCACACCTATTACATTATGGTATGGGACAGGTCCCGGCCTGAAGTGATTTCTGATATCAAACTCCAGCAGGAAATACCTGCGCTCCTTCACCATTTTCTCTATCACAGTGTACTGGTTCTCATCAATTTTGATGTCACATACCGTCGGAAGCGTCTCGAAGGTCATCTTATCGATGTTCTTCCTGTCATACAATGCTATGATAGGAATCTCAGAGGACTGGATTATTCCCAGAATTCCTGCCTCGCACATTTCCCGGTAGAACAGGGCCGGTTCTTCTTTCAGCTTTATGTTTGAAGGTGCAAGTGGTCCACCGGGACCTCCTCTTCGGCTTTCCCTGTCGGCTTTCAGAAGAGAATCGTTATAGGCAATTACTCTGGCCCGTATTGAGTCTCCTTTTACTGACCAGTCAATTGGCCATCCGTCGTTTTTACCGTTGATAAGCACCCATGCTCCCTTAAGAGCCCCCTTCATCCTGTCGAAATCAGCCTTTGTTTTGGGTTCAATCAGAACAGGTCCGCGCTGAACACCTCTGGTACCTGCTGTATATGAGGGAGTTGCAAAGTGAAGTATCATGCCGTTATCAGAGAGCATGCGGCCAAACCATGGTCCGCGGTCGAATCCTACAGGTAAAGTACCTGCCTGATCCAGTATCACTTCCATACCCCATTTCTTAAACTCCGAAGCACACCATTCTGTTGCATTCTCATAAGCATAAGAACCGATAAGACGTCCGCCGATACGGTTGCAGAGAACATCAAGATGATGCATTGCATGGTTATCTTTTTTTCCCAGTTCTATGATCCTGTCGGTAACCTTGTTCTGTTGGGAAAAAGTCACCATGCTCAATAACATAAGGGCTGAAAGTGAAAATAATTTTCTTATCATGTATCTATTAATGAAATTCGGGAACTGTTACAAAGATGTAAGAAATATCTTTTCGGGCAATTCCGGAATGATCCCTTTTTCTCCTGCTCTGTTGAAAAGTTCTATGATAGCCTTTCTTCCTTCTTTACCAAGGTTTATTGTGAATTTATTCACAAACAGCTTGATATGATTGTTCATGACATCGCTTTCCATCTCCTTCGCGTTTGCCACGACAAAATCATATGAAGCCATTGAATTGTGGTAGGCAAATTCGAGGCTTCTTCGTATGATCCTGTTTACCTTAAGAGCTGTTTCATTGGGTATTCTTTTATTGATCACGATAGTGCCCAATGGTATTGGCAGTCGGGTCAGCTTCTCCCAGTATTCTCCCATGTCGGCCACTTTATGCAGTCCCTTTTTATAATATGTGAACCGCGTTTCATGGATTATCAGGCCGGCATCAACCTCGTCATTAAGAAGAGCTCTTTCAATATCCGTAAAAAGGTATTCTGTTTTATTCTGAGCTTCGGGCCAGGCGATGCTGAAGAGCATATTTGCGGTGGTATATCTGCCCGGTATCGCTATCCTGGCGTGTGCAATGTTAGAGAGATCCATCCTCTGTTTGCTGATAAGAAGCGGACCATTCCTGTGTCCGAGTGCGCTTCCTGAATCGAGTATAAGATAATCCTTTGCCGCAAGGGCATAGGCGAAATAGCTCATCTTGGTGATATCGAGCTCATTTTTAAATGCGCGTCTGTTTAGCTCTTCAACGTCAGCAAGACAATAGTCGAACTCCAGATCCTCGGTATCGATACGGCCATGCACCATTGCATCGAAAATGAAGGTGTCATTCGGACATGGTGAGAATCCCAATGTAAGTTTAATCTTTTCAGTCAAGAGATAAAATATATTCTTTGAGCTTTTCTGACAGATTATCAAGGGCAAGCCGGATATTCCAGTTGTCTTTGTTTCGAGGTTCTACCTTATTTGATATCGACCTTAATGCCAGAAAAGGTATTTTTTCCCCACTGCAAATATAGAAAAAAGCTGCCCCTTCCATAGTCTCTATGTCGGGATTATATTTTTTTACCAGCCTTTCAATAGTCTGCAGGGTGCCTGAGGCAGTGTTGACTGTAATGGCATTTACAGGCTTCATTCTGTTGATTGCAGTTCTTATAAATTGATTGTCAGCTTCAATTTTCCCTTTTTTGAAAGGGAACTTGTCGGGATCAGCAAGTCCTGCTTCTGCCAGTGTCAGGAAACGTCCGCTCTCTTCAATCCCTGAGTCGGCAAAACAATCCTCCACGGGGACGACAACCTCTCCGATTTTTATTTCATCTCTGTAACTGCCTGCAATACCAATATTTACGGCAAGATCCGGACTGGGATTTGCCGATATCCATTTTGCCATTGCCCATGAAGTGGCAACGCATCCAACACCGGTTATCAGAACTGATATCTCACAGTCGCTTAGAAGAAATCCATCTACGGAAGTCCTGAGCTCCGGTATTCTTTTAAGAGCAGAGGCTTCAGCTTCAGTGGCGGTAACTATCAGGATTTTTAAAGACATAAGGTCAATCGTTTTCTTAAAAAAAAAACACCCGTCGGAGGAACTACCGACCCCCCAACCCCCCTAAAGGGGGGCAATAAACCCATTACTAAGCAATATCTTCTTATTGGGTTTCAATCCCGCCTAAGCAGGACAAGGGGTTTTTCAAATATATTGCTTTTAATATATAAAAACCTTAACTTTTTTGGCTAATATTGTATATAAATCGCACTGTGATATGATCTACCTTACACGAAGAGAAAGATTCAGTGCTGCACACAGGATGTTCAGGCAGGACTGGTCTGATGAAAAGAACAGGGAGGTTTACGGCAAATGCTCAAATCCCAACTGGCATGGTCATAATTATATCCTGTGGGTCACTGTCAGGGGTGAGCCGTCTGATACTCATGGCTTTGTGATGAACATCAATATATTAAAGGAGATAATCCTCAGCAATGTCATTAACAAGCTCGATCACAGGAACATGAACCTCGATGTCGATTTCATGGCAGGAAAGATAGCCACCACAGAAAACCTTGCGATTGCCATCTGGAATGAATTGAAACCCGATATTGAAAAAACAGGCGCTCATTTGCATTGCGTAAAAATTGAAGAAACAGAGAACAATTATATTGAATACTATGGCTAAAAATAATCTATCAAAAGGCTGCGGACTGGAAAACGCAGGCAACGGATACAAGAAAACCGAAACATGGGACCAGGAGAGTATAAAAGAGCTCTCGGCACTATATAAAAGAGTGCTTACGATACTTGGAGAGGATCCGGAAAGGGAAGGACTCCTTAAAACTCCTGAAAGGGTTGCAAAGTCGATGCATTTCCTCACTATGGGATATTTTATAAATCCCTGCGAAATAATAAACTCCGCCAAATTCAAGGAAGATTACAAGCAGATGGTTATTGTGAAAGACATAGATCTTTACTCAATGTGCGAGCATCATATGCTTCCGTTCTTCGGTAAAGCCCATGTAGCATATATACCCAATGGATATATCACCGGACTGAGCAAGCTTGCCAGGGTTGTGGAGGCTTTCAGCCGGAGATTGCAGGTACAGGAGAGGCTTACTACCCAGATAAGGGACTGCATTCAGGATTGCCTCGATCCGCTGGGAGTAGCAGTTGTTATCGAAGCCCAGCATATGTGCATGCAGATACGGGGTGTACAGAAGCAAAACTCTGTAACAACCACTTCTTCATTTACGGGCATCTTTCTCGATAACATAAACACCCGGGAGGAGTTCGTTCATTTGATAGGATCAAGACTGCATTGATTTTTTATTTATTTTTTCTCGCCGTAAAATCGGTTTCAAATTAAATATTCCATGATGAGAGCCTATATATTCCCCGGGCAGGGTGCTCAGTTTGCCGGTATGGGCAAAGACATATATGAGAAGTATCCTATAGCCAAAGAGATGTTCGAAAAGGCAAATTCAATTCTCGGATTCAGGATCACCGACCTGATGTTTTCAGGCACCGACGAAGACCTTAAGCAGACAAAAGTGACACAACCTGCAATTTTTATTCATTCTACAATACTTGCTGCAGTACTTGGAGAAAACTTTAAGCCGGAAATGGTGGCTGGCCACTCACTGGGCGAATTTTCAGCGCTGGTTGCAAATAAAACTCTTTCCTTTGAAGATGGACTATTGCTTGTCTCGAAAAGAGCAATGGCCATGCAAAAAGCCTGCGAGAAGACTCCCTCGACAATGGCCGCTATAATCGGCGCAGAGGACAAAGTTGTTGAAGAAGTTTGCGAATCAATCAGTGAGGTAGTGGTTCCGGCTAACTATAATAGTCCGGGACAGATTGTCATTTCAGGCTCGAATGAAGGTATCGACAAAGCCATCGAAGCACTGAAGAATAAGGGTGTGAAAAGAGCAATTAAACTTGCAGTTGGCGGCGCATTCCATTCACCGTTGATGGAACCGGCACGCATCGAACTCGAGGAAGCCATTAGATCAACCCATTTCAGCCAACCTGTATGCCCTGTATATCAGAATTTTAATGCAAAGCCTTCTTCAGATCCTGAGACTATAAAGGCCAATCTTGTTGCCCAGCTTACCTCACCTGTCAGATGGACACAGAGCGTTATTAATATGATCACCGATGGTGCAACATTGTTCACTGAAGTAGGTCCTGGTACCGTGCTTCAGGGACTCGTAAAAAAGATAAATTCCAGCGTAACTACAGAAGGTGTGGTTCTTTAGATTGTCTTGCAGGTCCTGAAGTCTTGCAAGTCTTTTACCGTCATACCGTTATACCGGTTTCATAATTGCGCCTTTATGGCGTTTGCCGTCAACCAGTATTTCAAGTGGTTTATTGAAATGAACGTGCCGGACGACACTATCTTCGTAGACAACATTCATCCGGTTCAGGTAATCAACATCATAGAAGCCTTCGTTGATATACGGGTTTATTGTGAAATATCCGACTCTGAATGAAGTAAGGTTCTGGAAAAAATGTGTTCCCTGGCTCGGATCGATCCTGTAATTCTTCAAACCTGATTCAATGATTATCCTTGCTGCAGAGATCTGCGGCCATTTAACCGGGATTCCCAGCCAGGGATCGGTTGAGCCCCAGCGGCCCGGTCCAATAAGAACATATCCGGCACTCTGCTTCATGAACTTTGAATTTAGATTCTCGATGATGGCAACAGTATCTTTATTTTGCGCCGCATTGAAAGAATCAGGCTTCACATAGACAATATCGTAGATGCCTTTAAATATTCCATGGCCAAGAGCAGATTCTGAAAAGATTATCGTTTGTTCTTTCTTTATATTATCGAGATTGATATTATAGGTTTCATCCGAATGTACTATAGGTCTGATCTGCAGGAAATTGAATATTTTCGGAGTTCCTGCAGGTGTCTCAAGGTTTGCAGCAAACTCGATCTCGATGGGATTATTCATTTCCCTTTGTCCGAGATCCAGGAGAGTTGTAAGTATTTCTGCAAGAGGGAATGATTTATGCTGAAGGATATTCGAAAATGTAATTACGCGCTTTCCCTGTGAAGATATCCCGTCGCGCAAAATATTGTTCACATGATCATATGTCGATGCCAGGGACTTCATAGCACCGTCGTTATTTGCATCCTTAATATCTATTCTGGGGATGTTAACGCCATCGTCGGTTGAAGGCACAAAACTGTCGATGTTGAGGTCCAGTGCACGGAACTCTTTCTGTGTATCGCGCAGAGCTCCTTCCGGTGAAGAGAGCTGAAGTATCTTTTTTGGTATCCTTGGACAGAAACGCAGCGACATTCCACCCTCCACTATAAGCTTGCCCAGTCCGAATGCTACATTGGCGATTCCATCTTCTGCCTTCTCAGAACCAATGGGATAGTAATTTATAGATCGTGCAACACCTGAAAAAGTCGGATAGAAAATATTGCCATGCCTGTTGCCGCATACTTCCTGCAGGATGATGCCCATCTTCTCTTCGTCGATTACGTTTGCAGTTGCTGTCATGTATGCCTTGCTGGCCTTATAATACACCGATGCATAAACCTCCTTGATGGCATCAGACAATGCCTTGACCATAAGTTTATTATCGGCCAGCCTGGGGATCATGTAGGTTGAATACACCCCTGCAAATGGCTGATAATGTGAATCTTCCAGCTTACTTGAAGATCTTACCGCAACAGGGTGATTACGCGACACGGCAAGGTATGCATAAAAGTCCTGGTATACCCTTCCAGGCAGTTCGGCATTGATGAACCTGTTGAGGATCTCATCGTCAGAAAGGTCTGAGAGGGCAACTGAATACAGGTTATTATGGTCCATGAACTCGTCAAAAATATCGGTGCTCAGGACGACAGTTCTGGGAATAGTGATCAGAACATCAGGGAACCTGTTAAAGAGTTTGTTATTCTTGATGATCCTGTTTATGAATGCCAGGCCTCTTGCCTTGCCACCAATTGATCCTTCTCCTATCCTGGAGAAAGTCTGGTACTCATCAAAACTTGTCTTGTCGAACTTGGCTATTACGCCTCTTCCTTTACCAAGACGGAATGATGAGATGGCAACATAAAGAAACCGTCTCATCTCATCCATGGTTTCGAAATCTTCTTTGCGGATATACTTAAACATCTGTGCCACAGGGAAGAGCGCCCTCGCATTAAGCCACTTTGAAAAGTGGTTGCGGGTTGCATGATACTCAAGTGTATTATCAGGTATCGTGAGCAGTTTCTGCTGAAGGCTCTGAAGGTCGGTGGCAATTGCTATCGGCTCGAGAGTATCAGGATTCTTAAAAACGAAAGGACCGAAAGCAAGGTTCTGTATGATGAAATTACGCAGCTCGAGTGACAGCGACTTTGAATATTTATGAATAAAGCCTGCTCCCATTTCCTCGGCTTTGCGCTTATGGTCAAGATTTGAAGACTGAAGCAGGAAAGGCACTTTGTCGTCGTCGGCCATAACAACCTTGCACAACTCAAAGCCTGCATTCTCGTCGGGAACGCCATCGCGCTTATAACTGATATCGGAAATAATGCCGAGAACATTGTACTTGTACTTAATATACAGGTCGATGGCATCGTTGAAATTGTTTGCCAGCAGGATCTTGGGACGACCTCTCATTTTCAGCATCCGCTGGTGTTCGTTAAGCGCCTCACGCTGAAAATCGAGTGACTGGAGAAGAACTATCCTGTAAATATTAGGCAGGTAAGATGAAATGTACCTTATTGAATTTTCAACAAGGATGATTGCCTGAACTCCGACCTGTTCAATATCGTGCTCTGCATTCATCTTATCCTCGATAAGCTTAATAATTGCCAGGATAAGAGCTGCATCACCCAGCCAGCAGAATATGTAGTCAATTGCGCTCAGATCTTCACCCTCGAGTCTCAGCGATACTTCACGCGAAAAATATGTAAGTACAACGATAGGGATGTGTAAATATTTCTCCCTGATCTTTTTGGCCATGGCAAAAACATCTGTCCCTTTAAGGCTGAGCATTGAAATTACAAGGTCTACATTCCCTGCGCTGAGTATTTTAAATGCATCATCGGCATTATCGGTCTGAACAAATATCGGCGGGTATCTCAGGTTAAGGGAGACATATTCATTGAAGATCTGTTCGTCAATTCTTCCATCCTCTTCAAGCATGTAATTATCATAATTACTGCATATTACAAGTACACGATGGATCCTCTTCTGCATAAGAAGGTCGAATGACGTATCAGTAAAATCATATTTCTGCAAATCGAGTATCCCGTCAATTATTGTCATGTTCCCTTTGTTTACTGATTCATGGTGATAACAGCTATTCCTTTCTTACCGTCCATTCTGATAAGAAGCGGCTTTTCAAAACTGATGTGCCTGAAATAGTTACCCTGCTCGATAACACTCTGCCGGTCAATTTTCTCCCAGTTTATTTTTCCGTTATGGGCGCCCACGTTTATTGAAAAATATCCGACGTTCATAGAAGTTACATTGTGGAAGAAGTGGGACCCCAATGAGGCGTCGAGCTGGAAATCGGGAAGGTCTATTTCTACAATTACTCTCGCATTTGAGATCTGCGGCCAGACAACTGGTATGCCGAGGAATCTGTCTTTCGTACCCCATCGTCCTGGGCCGATCAGGATATATTTTTTGTTCTCTTTCAGCATCTTTTCATTTATCCTGTCTATTTCATCAGCCATTTGTATGGTGCGGAGATTATCGAATTTATCAGGTTCGATATATATTATGTCGCACACATCGTCTATAACCCCATTGCCCATTGCTTTAACCGATTCCAGCAAAAGATCATCATGGTTTACTGATTCCGCATCGATATCATATCCCGCACCGCTTCCCACCAGTGGTTTTATCTGTAAAAGGTAAAATGAAGCATTGCCGTCTTTATCCTTTGTAAGATCTACGGCAAATTCTATTTCCGAAGGATTTCCTGTGGCTTCGGTTACTACATCAAGAATTGTTCTTAATGTCGTGGCCAGTGGTATATGATTGTATTTCAGTATGTCTGCAAAATTTATAACCCTCGGACCAGGTGCATCAAGTCCGGGTATTATCGTATCATTGTCCGGATTAAGGACCGATGCGGAATGTTTCAGGGTGCCATGTTCTTCGGCCGCACTTATATCAAGTGTCACCAGTCCGGCATTCTCCCCTTCCAGGAGGTTAAGATTCTTCTTGTTCAGATCGACAGCATAGAAATAAACCTGAGAATTCCTGTAAAGGTCGTGATGAGAAATTATGTCGAGTGCCGGATATGAGGGAGAGAACCTGAAGGCTCTTTCACCTTCAACCACATAATGTCCAAGACCAACAGCCATCACCGCAACGCCGTCCTGGGGAGTCATGTGGGCAACAGGGTAGAAGTTGAATGACTGTGCAGTGCCGCTGATATGAGGATAGAAGACTTCTCCGAATCTGTTACCCACCACCTCCTGAATTACTATAGCCATCTTCTCCAATTCTATCTTGTAATTGATAGCCTCAAAATAAGTACGGGCGCTGCGTGAATAAATTGAAGAGAATACGAGCTTGATGGCTTCTGAAAGCTGTCGCAGTCTCATCTCGAAGTCGGGATGGTTGTTAGGAAGCAGGTAGGTGCCAAAGATTCCCGAAAAGGGCTGACTCAATGAATCTTCGAACAAGCTTGAAGATCTTACTGCAAGAGGTTTTTCAACATGCCTGAGATAGATCCTTAGTTCCTTTTCCAGCGTGTAGCTGAGACTTCCTTCAAGAAAAAGTCGCTGCAGAGCGTCATAGTCCTTTTCTTCCTTGACGCTTTCCCACAGATGGTTGCGTTCCATGAACATGTCGAATTCATCGGTACCTATTATTGCAGTGATCGGGGCTTTGATATTAATCCCCGGAAGCAGCCTCCCCAGCTCAAAGCTGTAGATCAAGGTATTGATAAATGCAAGGCCTCTCCCCTTTCCGCCCAGCGAACCACCTGCCAGGCTCACCACATTCGTTTCATCAATGACGGCGGATTCTTCAAAATTAACAACCCGACCTTTATTTGCCTCCTTACGGCGCTTGCGGATAATATCAATCAGAAATTCTCTTAGTTCTTTGAGAGAATTAAAATCCGATACTTTTATCGGGTTTATGAGTTTGGCTATCTTAACCTCTCCCCTGGCCATGAGCCACAGGGAGAAATGGTTTTTCATTGCATGATAAGCCAGTGAATCCTCCGGCACTGTTTCGAGATAAGCTTCAAACTCTTTCATCGACTTTGCCACAGCTATCTGGCGGCCTTTAGTGTCCCTGTATACAAAATGACCGAAACCAAGATAGTAGTTGATAAATGATTTAAGGTCCTGGAGCAGGCTCTCTGAGTTTTTGTTGATGAAGTTTGACTTAAGCGTATATGCAAATTTTGCATTTTCCGGATCAGAAGACTGAAGGACAGTCGGAAGGTTTGGTAATTCCTTCTTAATATGCTGGATAAGCTCAAACCCGGCAGTCTCATGAAGTGATCCGTTCATCGGGAACCGCATATCGGAAATGACACAAAGAATACTTTCCTTGTACTTATTATATATTGTAATGGCATCCTCCCAGTTTGAAGCAAGCAGTATTTTGGGTCTTGCCCTGAGTTTTAATACTTTATAGAGTTCGTCGGTTGAAACATCCTCAATCAGGCTTCTTGTCTGCTCCATAACAAGTGTGTAAAGCATCGGAAGGTAGCTCGAATAATATTCGGCGGAGTCTTCAACGATCAGTATTACCCTGGTAAGGCCTTTCTTTGTATCGTTATCGACATTTACTTTATCTTCCAGGAGTTTAACCATTGCAAAGAAAACTTTCGATTCGCCGGTCCATACGAAATAGTTATCGAAAGGCACATCCATGCTTTTCTGTTTTATTACGAAAGGCACATCTCCCGGATTATTCAGAAGCAGGAATGTTGGCAGATAAGGATATTTGTCTTTGATCTTTCTACACAAGACCATGGGGCTCTCCTTATGGACTCCGATCATGATAATTACCATATCGTAATGCCTGGCCTTCAGCCTGTTAAAAGCTTCATCCTCGCTTGATACCCCTGTTACTCTTGGCAATGATGTAAGGCTGAGCTGGTGATACTCACCAAGCATAAGGTCAGAAAACCTTCCTTCGCCTTCAATTGAATAGGCATCATAAAGGTTTGCTACCAGAAGGATCTCCTTAACCTTGAATGGCTGGAGATCGTGAAAAACATCGCGCTCGGCATTATGACGTTCGAGGAACTTCTGAAGCAGTTTTCTGCTGGAGACATTTTTCGGGTCCTCATCTTCTTCCTTTATTGCCTTCGACATACGGATAATGTCGCGGGCTTTATAACTGTTGATGTACCCGGTAAGAAGGCTTGCAATATTACGGATGAGGTCCCGCTCCTCCTTCAGGAAAGGTCCTTCACTCTCCATACTGAACTCCCTGGTATAATAAATTTCGATTGTCCCCTTCTCGTTATCGATGGTATCAAAATCCTGGATCATTTTCCAGGTAGTCTCCTTAAAATCAGGCGTTTCAAATGATTTATCACAGAATCTTATCCTCGCTTCAGTAAATTCAGGATATTGCCATGCAGAAGGCAGTAAGAGGACAATCTGCTGGAGAGTCTCTTCAATTGGTTTTCCTTCTTTTAGAATATAGGTAGTCTGATTGATACAGGATAATTCCTTCACCCTCTCCTGCTGATCGTGAAGCAGACGGTTATATTCAGGCGGGATATGGTTATTTTCATCCATTGAAAGGAACATGAAGATCAGGCACTAAAATAAATAAAAAAAAGGCAGGTGAGCACCCCCCGCCACGCAAAAGCGTGGCTGCCCCCCTAAAGGGGAGCTAAAAACTGGTTAAAATATAAGAACCGAGTTGGTTTTAGCCCCCCTTCAGGGGGGCGTACCGCGAAGCGGGACGGGGGGTTATTCCACTTTCCACACTGAACCGCTGTTCAGCAGATCATCCATGCATTTTATTTTAGCCCCCTTCTGAATTCCCATTATCTGCTCCTCAACATCAGTATCATATGTTTTACCTTCCACTGAACGGATAACACCCAGCGCAACAGGATAATCGGGATATCTCATATTTGCAAGCATGTATTGAATACCGGGATTAGCTTCCTGTGCGTCATGTACAAGAAGATTTTTCCCGGATATGCCGTTTTCACCCAGTTTAACTACCTTGAGTTTAAGGCCATCAAGCACCAGTCCCTTTTCATTCTCTTTTCCGAAGATCATCGGTTGTCCATGCTTAAGAATAATGGTCCTGTCGTCCCTTACTTCACGGCCTGCCACTTTATCATGTATGCCGTCATTGAAGATCACGCAGTTTTGCAGTACTTCGACTACTGATGTTCCCTTATGTTTTGCGGCTTCAACATAGATCTGGGTTGAAAGTGCAACATTGGCGTCAATAGTTCGTGCGAAGAATTTACCTTTTGCGCCAATTACCAGTTCACCAACTGAGAATGGCTCCTCGACAGTCCCGAATGGTGATGTTTTTGTCATGAGACCTTTTTCGGAAGTCGGTGAATACTGGCCTTTTGTAAGGCCGTATATTTCATTATTGAACAAAAGAATATTAATATCAATATTGCGCCGGATCGCATGAATGAAATGATTACCACCTATTGCCAGTGCATCGCCGTCGCCGGTTATATCCCACACTGAGAGTTCCGGGTTTGCTGTCTTGACGCCGGTAGCTATTGCGGCAGCTCGTCCATGTATGCCATGAAACCCGTAGGTATCCATATAATAAGGGAATCTCGATGAACATCCGATTCCGGAAATAAACGCAAACTTTTCCTTCGGTATGCCAAGTTCTGTAAGCGCTTTCTGAACGGCATTCAGCACTGCATGGTCACCGCAGCCCGGGCACCATCTCACCTCCTGGTCACTCTTGAAATCTTTAGGAGTGTATTGAAAATTCTTTAGTTCTGCCATTTTATTTCTCCTCCAGAAGTTTAATGCATTTTTCTTTTAACTCTTTTATTGTGAAAGGAAGTCCCTGCACCTTATTTATCTGGGCATATTTGAAATCCTGATATTTCATTCGCAGGTAATCGGCAAATTGTCCCATGTTAAGTTCTGCCACAACTATCTTCCTGAATTTGCTGAATGCATCATTCACATTTTTTGGCATAGGATTTATGTAGTTGAAATGGGCCAGTCCCACCTTATAGCCTTCGGACTGCAGTTCACGTACTGCTGTCATTAAATAGCCTTTTGTACCGCCCCATCCCACAACAAGAAGATCGCCTGATTCCTCTCCCCATATTTTGAGATCGGGAATATTGTCTGCAACCTTCGCTACCTTATCAGCCCTGAATTTCACCATCATCTCATGGTTCTCAGGAATGTATGATACTGTACCTTTAAGTGTCTTTTCAAGTCCTCCTATCCGGTGTTCCAAGCCGGGAGTACCCGGGATGGCCCACGATCTTGCCAGTGTTTCACAATCCCGTTTATAAGGCAGGAACGGAATCTCTTTTTTGTCAGCAAATGGAGGATTTATCTTTGGAAGATCCTTCATAGAAGGTATTTTCCATGGTTCAGAACCGTTGGCCAGATAGCCGTCTGTCAGAAGAAGGACCGGCGTCATATGTTCCACCGCTATCTTTGCCGCCTCAAATGCATATATGAAACAATCGGATGGGGTGCTTGCTGCAATAACCACAACCGGGCACTCTCCGTTTCTGCCATAGAGAGCCTGCATAAGGTCGGCCTGTTCGGTTTTTGTCGGCAGACCGGTTGAGGGACCGCCTCGTTGAACATTGATAACAACTAATGGCAACTCGGCCATCACTGCAAGCCCGATTGCCTCAGATTTGAGGGCAAGTCCCGGACCTGAAGTAGAAGTAACAGCAAGGTTTCCGGCAAAGCTTGCACCGAGAGCAGTACAAATTCCGGCTATCTCATCTTCGGCCTGAAGGCTCTTAACTCCCAGATCTTTACGGGCTGCCAGTTCTTCGAGAATACCTGTAGCAGGTGTTATGGGATACGATCCGATGAAGACCTTCAATCCTGCTTTTTCTGCCGCAGCGATAATTCCCCATGCAGTAGCTGCATTGCCGCTGATATTCCTGTATGTCCCCTTAGCGATCTGTGCAGGTTCAATTTTGATTACAGGATTGAGTGCTTCGATAGTCTCGGCATAATAATAACCGGCTCTAAGGGCAACTTTATTTGACTCTGCAATTTCAGGGTTCCTGGCAAATTTCTTATCAAAGTACTGCTCGGTGTATTTCAGCTTTCTGTCAAATAGCCAATATACCATTCCGAGGGCAAACATGTTCTTGGTCCTGAGCACTGATTTCGGATCGAGTCCGAAATCCTTCAATGCTTCTTTCACCATTGATGAAATGGGAGCAGCAATGACATTGTATGTCTCAAGCTTTTCCTCAGAAACTGGATCGCTTTTATAACCGGCCTTTTCAATATTCTTATCAGTGAAATTGTCCTTATCAAAAATTATTGTTCCTCCCTGTTTTACCCATTTTGCATTTGCCTTCACCGCGGCAGGGTTCATTGCCACCAGGACATCGGCATAATCGCCCGGAGTATTTATTTCAGAATGTCCGAGGTGCACCTGGAAACCTGATACTCCGCCTACAGTTCCCTGTGGGGCGCGTATCTCTGCCGGGTAATCCGGGAAAGTCGACAAGTCGTTGCCAAACAACGCTGCAGTATCTGAGAACAGCGTCCCCGTAAGCTGCATGCCATCGCCCGAGTCTCCGGAGAAACGGATCACCACCTCTTCTCTTTCGATAACCTGTGAATTCTTAGTCATGATGGATAGTAATATTAATTATGGGGCATTTTTATTCTAAGTCAAATGCTTAACGAAATACAAAATTAGTCTTTTATACTTCGAAAAAAACTATATCAGTTGACAATGTATATGATTTTGATCATGCCCCGGAGAGTCAGCTCCAGATATCAGCCTTTTTCAGGTTGATTTCCCCTTCGAAAAACATCCTTGCGATCTTCTCAAAATAAGGAGTATAGTCGGAGATGAAGAACTGGTCTTTTAACTTGTCCCCCATATTCAGAAGATCATTCTTTTCAAGGTTCTCCCTGAGTGCTTCCGCGACAATCCTTGCTGAATCCACAATGTCGATATTGAAATTAAAGATCTTGCTGATCTGGTTTTTGATTATCGGGTAATGTGTGCATCCAAGTATCAGTGCCTGTATGCCTTTGAGCGAGGGGTCGGAAAGATATGTCCGGATTATTGCATTACTTATGTCATCGAATATGAATCCTTCTTCAATCATAGGGACCAGCAGAGGAGTTGCCAGCGAAACTACCGTTGTTTCACCTGTCCTATTCTTAATCTTGTTCTCATAGGTCCCCGAACTGATGGTCCGTTTTGTTCCAATAACGCCGATCCGTTCATAATGTTTTGTAGCCAGATAATCGACGACAGGATTAATGACGTCTATCAGGATGGTCTGGCTGAATTCCTTTTTCAGAATATCGAAAGCAGATGCTGAGGCTGAATTACAAGCCACCAGCACTACTTTTACATTATGTTCCAGGAGGAATTCAGTTATTTTACGAGAGTATAGTTTAATTGATTCTGCAGACTTATCTCCATATGGCAGGTGGGCAGTATCTCCAAAATAAATAATGCTTTCGCCAGGCAGTATCTGTTTGATGGCATGTGCCACAGTCAGGCCTCCTACTCCGGAATCAAAAATACCAATCGGTCTTTCTTTCAATGGATATTTGTATTAAAAAAATGACCATCGGCCAGCTGGCGGATGGTCATCGGTATCTTAAAATAAGTTTATTTAATGCCTAGTTTTGCCTTTGCAAGAGACATTATGTTTATGCTCTTTGTCTCATCAAAATAGAGCAATACTCCGCTTCCCACATCAAATACATAAACAAAGCCGTTCTCTTTGCTTACTTCTTTTATGGCCTTGTCGACCTTTTCCTGTATAGGTCTGAATAATTCAGCCTGTTTGTTCTGAAGCTGTTCCTGAGCATTGGACTGGAAATCCTGCATCCTTTTATTCAGATCGATGATTTCCTGTTCCTTTGTCTGCTTTACTATATCTGTCCAGTTTTTATTGTCTTTTGTATATGCATCATTCTTATTATTCAGCTCCACCGACATCAGTTCAAGTGCATTCACCAGTTCCTGACGGAATTTTTCAAGTTTGACGGTTGCCGAATCAAATTCAGGCATGGCCTGGACCAGTTCATTGCCATTAATATGTCCGAATTTAAGGTTCTGCGAGTATCCGGCAGATGCCGCAAAGACCACAAGAGCTGCAATAGCTATAAATCTTTTCATTTCAATAGTTTTATTTATTATGCAAAAGTAATTATTTAATTGTTAATACCTAATTTTTCAAGTACCTGATCACTAATATCATACTTGGGATTAGCAAACAGGATATTTCCGCCTGAAGCAGTGTCGAAAATAACTGCATAGCTGCCTTCCACGGCAATATCTTTTATTGCCTTCAGGATCTCGTCCTGGACAGGTTTCACGAGTTCTTCCCTTTTCTTAAAGAGTTCCCCTTCCATCCCGAAATATTTATTCTGAAGATCCTTCATCTCTTTTTCCTTTGCGATGATTGCCTCTTCTCTTTTTGTTTTCATATCCTGTGAAAGAAGCGGGGCTTCGTTCTGATATGATTTATACATCTGTTCGACAACTGCATAGCCGTCTGCAACTTCTTTCTCCCACTGTTCCGAAAGCTTGTCGAGCTGCTCCTGAGCAGTAGTAAATGCGGGTATATTTTTCCTGATATAGTCAGAATCGACAAATGCATATTTCTGTGCCACAGCTAAAGCTGAGGTCAGAATGAAGAATCCTATAATTAAAACTGCTTTTTTCATGATCGTTGATTTAATGTTCATTTAAAATTGTTGACCTATTACAAAGTGAAATTGTGAGTGATTTGCGCCGGATTCGCCTGTCATCACATCATCAAATCCATAACCCCAGTCTATCCCCAGGAGACCGAACATCGGGAGATTTGCTCTAAGCCCTAAACCAGCAGAGCGGGGCATCTTGAAGGGATTAAATTCATTGAGTTTATACCAGGCTCTTCCTGATTCAAGGAAGGCGAGTCCGTATATTGTTGCCTGCTGATTAAGCGATATAGGATACCTGAGTTCAAAAGTCAGCTTTGAATAAACGTTACCTGCCGACGATCTTGAAGTGGCATCGGTTGGAGTAAGCGATCCGTTAGTATAACCCCTGAGGGCGATCACTTCCCGTCCGTAGAAGCTGTATCCTGTCATGCCATCGCCGCCAACATAAAAGTTCTCGAATGGTGAAGGGCCTATATCCTTGTTGTAGTAGCCGAGATAACCGAATCCAAAGCGGACATTCAGAATAAGCTTGTCATTCTTGGATACCGGGAAATAATAATCTGCCTTGAATGTCCATTTGTGGAATTCGATCCATTTGTATCTTTCATCCGCTTTCATTTCAGGATCGGACATATCTTTTCCACTTATAGAGCTATAAGGAGGAGTTGCCTGTATTGAAAAAGTGAATGATGATCCGCTTCTCGGGTAGATAAGGTTGGGACTTGTGGAGAACCGTGTAAGCTTAAGGTTCAGACTCAGGAGATTAGATTGACCTTCAGTAAAGAGAAAACTCTGCAAATAAGAGTAATTATTAAGGTCGTATTTTGAATAGGACAGTTCACCGTAAATTGAGAAATAATCGTCCGGCCACTGAAGTCTCTTGCCAAGTCCTAATGACACTCCGTCAATAATCATAGAATTGTAGTTCTCAGCCGTCTTCTTGCTGCCATTAGTCATGATCGACCTGTAAAGTGAAACTGAGAATGTATTGTTTTTCTTTCCGCCCAGCCAGGGTTCTACAAATGAGATATTATAAGACTGATAAACTCGTCCGTTCGATTGTGCCCTTATGCTTAATGACTGGCCGTCACCTGAAGGATAGGGTCTCCATTCATTAAGCTTAAAGAAGTTACGCATGGCGAAATTATTGAACCTTACCCCCACAGAACCTACCAGCATGCCTGCTCCCCAGCCTCCCGAAATTTCGAACTGGTCGTTAGCTTTCTCTTCAAGCTGATAGAGCAGATCCACTGTCCCGTTAGTCTGGTCCTGCATTGGAGTAGGATTAATTTTCTCAGGATCAAAATGACCAAGCACACCAAGCTGACGGATAGACCTTATAATCTTTTCCTTGCTGAAAAGGTCGCCAGGGAGAGTATAGAGTTCCCTTCTGGCAACATGTTCATTTGTACGTGTATTGCCGGTTATAAATATGTCGTTTATATAGGCCTGGTCGCCCTCGAATATCCTGATCTCCAGATCGATAGAATCACCTTCAACCTTTGCCTCAACAGGATTAAGATTGGAGAACAGATATCCGTGATCGAGGTAAAGATTGCTTACAGCATCTTCAGCTCCGCTGCTGCCATTAAGCCTGTCGAGAATGAGCGACTGATTATAGACTGATCCCTTCTTAACATTGAATACCCTGTCGAGATCCTCTTTCAGGTAAACACTGTTGCCTACCCATTTTACATCTCTGAGGAAATACTGATTGCCTTCCTCTATCCTTAAAAGAATTCCAACACGGTCTTCGGAAATGTTGTACATCGAGTCGGAGAAGATCGTGAAATCCCTGAATCCGTTGTCATTATAGAATGTCGTCAGTTTATCCTTATCCTCCTCATATTTTTCGGCGATATATTTTGAAGCCTTGAAGAAATTAATGTTCTTCTCCTTTGTTCCCTTCAGCTGACGACGGAGTTTTCCTTCCTTGTAACTTTCATTGCCAATGAAAGTCAACTCGCCTATTTTAACCTTCTCTTTCTTATCGATATTGATATAAAGGATAATATTATTAGGCTGGTCAGGATCATCTTTCTGAATAAATTCAACAGTTGTGTTCAGAAATCCCTTTTCAATATAATGGTCGCGTATTATCTTCTGGGTGTTATTCAGAATATAGGAAGTTACCTGGGAGCCTATGGGAAGATTTATCTTTTCATTAAGATCCTGAGATTCGGAATCTCTTATCCCATTGAGTTTGACTGCAGAGATCCTTGGTCTTTCCTGAAGAAAAATATCGAGAAAAACAGTATCGGAATTTATTGAGACTATAGACATCCTGACATCAGAAAAGAGTCCCTGCTGCCATAATCTCTGAACAGCTCTGGTGACATGGTCGCCTGGAATCGTAACTTCCTGCCCTACTCTCAATCCTGAAATTCCGATAAGCGCATTGACATCCAGGTACCTTACGCCTGATATGGAAACACCTCCGATAATATAATCTCCCTCATTTGAAAAATCGTAAATTTCCTGTGGTTGCTGGCCGCTGATTGAAATAGATCCCCATACCAGAAAAAGTACAGCAATAATCCTATTTAATATTCTTCTCCTCATTAACTCTTATTTTTCCAAAACCTGTTCACTTGTTTTTCCGAACCTTCTTTCTCTGTTTTGGAAGTCAATTATTGCGCTATACAAATCTTCCTTACCAAAATCAGGCCAAAGTTTTTCCGTAAAATATAATTCCGAATAAGCAAGCTGCCATAAAAGGAAATTGCTTATTCTCAATTCACCGCTTGTCCTGATCATCAGATCGGGATCCGGTACACCATGGGTCGAGAGATATTTCTCGAATTCAATTTCATTTATTGATTCAAGGTTGAGGGCTCCGCTCTTTACTTCCGAGGCAATTTTTCTTGCTGCCCCTGTAATTTCCCAGCGCGAGCTATAGCTCAGCGCAACCACAAGATTCATGCCCGTTGATCCTGATGTCAGTCTTATTGTTTCAAATAATCTCTCTCTTACATCACCGGCAAGCCTGTCAAAATCACCAACAGATGTTAGCTTTATATTGTTTTTCAGCAATGTGTCAGTTTCATTATTAAGCGACTGAACCATAATACCCATCAATGCGGAAACCTCATCATCAGGCCTTCCCCAGTTTTCGGTAGAGAATGCATAAAGTGTCAGGTATCTGATTCCGAGCTCAGCTGATGCCTCAATAATCTTCCTTACAGCTTCAACGCCCTGCTGATGGCCAAAGATCCTGTCCTTGCCGTGCTGCATAGCCCATCTCCCATTGCCATCCATGATTACGGCAATATGTACCGGGAGTTTTTGGGTATCAATTTTTTCACGCAATGACATAATCTATCGCTTTCTTTTTCCATCCACATCCTCATAAGCCGGACAGCCAGCCAGCTTATTATAAATCTTCCAGGTAAAAGCTATACCTGCAAATGAATACCAGTCATTATTATGGAGCCAGCCGTAATCAGCCTGAGCAACCATATCTTTCAGGCCGTCAAAGTTATCATAAAAAGTCTTACGAAAACCATATTCTGCTTCCAGTCCCATATTTTTATAAATATTGACTTTAATTCCTCCGGAGAAGGGTATCACAGGCTGGAATGAGAAGGCTGTTGAGTTGATAACTGCAACACCGACTCCTGCCGCAAAATAAGGCGACCAATCCCATAGCTTCCCTGCAGTGGTATATGGCAGGAAATTAAATTCAAACTGGATTGCCAGTTCTCCCGTAATTCCTGTAAATGAGGCAGCCCTGGTTGTCTGGAATGTGTTATTGAAATCAAGGTCATTACCTCTCAATCCTCCTGCTAAAATATCAGCCCGGATAGCATGTCGCGGGTGCAGGTTATAGCGATAGAAAAAACCGGCTGCAGGAAGCGGTGAATACATTAGTCTCGAAGGATTTATGTCACCTATGTATGATGAGACCCCCCCCAGAATACCATAATCGGCATTGCGCTGCCCCGCTGCAATAAGAGAAAGGCTTAAAGACAAGAGAATCCAAGGTATTCTTTTCATTAAAACTGATCCCGTTCATTATCATCTGAAACGGGGCAACCCGTTAGGCCCTGTTTTCAGCTTATATGTGAGTGTAAGATTTAAAAAATAATAAACGTCGTTAGCCTTGGAATATTGTGAAGAATAACCGTCGAGATAATCAGTGAATGTATACCTTCCTCCCACTTCGACTCCGAAATTCAAGTTTGGCGAATAAATGAGAGTGGCACCAAGTCCGGCAGGTATTACAGGAGTGAAACCGCTGCTCTTCATTCCATGTGAAACCAGTTCGTCGTTGCCATTAACCCAGAATGCTGCGCCTCCGATACCGCCAAAGGCATAGAAATCGAGTGACTTAAGCAGGTGAAAAATAAATGATTCTTTGCGCCGGATAAAAAGATAACTGTTTTCGGAATAGTTCTTAATGAAGTAGTATTCACCCATGATGGCTGGTTCAAAGATAGACGTTGTGGCTTCCATGTTTCTTTCTTCATTAGATCCTCTGGCGTCAGAAGCATGAAATAAGGCATATGTCAGACTTACCCGTGCATTAACCGTACGGGTAATTCTGTATTTCACGTTTCCGTTTATATCAAACCTTGTTTGCCTGTAGTTCATATCCTTTAATCCCAGGATATTCTTGGTTGGAGTAAAGCCTCCAATATCACCAAAGAAAAATGACGGGCCAACCCCTGCGGTAGCTTCCCATCTTCTCATCTTCCAGAGCTGGGAATGAGAAAGCGGAGCTGCAAGACAAATTATCAATAGGACTAAAATGGACCGCTTCATGATAAAACCTGTTTGTTGATGATACAAATATATATAATTAATTGATAATGCGTTTGGCAATAAAGAGATACAAAATTAACCAAATAATCTCATCTTGCTATAATGCTGTCTGGCTCTATAAGTTAAAGTTTTCATAAACTTCTAATTCCTTCTGTCGACACCCCACATAAGCCTGTTCCTCAGTGTGCTGTAAAAATCCCTCCCTGAAAGCATTACTGTCTTTAATTTTGTTGCTGATCTTGCTATATGAATTTCCTCTTTGACCGGCAGACGCCTGAATCTGAAATCACATGTTACGAGGTATTCTTCAGCTCTTGCCTCCATAACCATTTTAAGCCTGCTGTTACCAGAAACAAGGATAGGCCTGATTGTCAGGTTGTGAGGAGCAACAGGCGAAATAATAATACTCTCATCCCCGGGTGACAATATCGGGCCTCCGACGCTCAGATTATAGGCTGTTGAACCTGTTGCAGTAGAGATAATAAGACCATCGGCCCAGTAAGTATTCAGGAAAACATCATCGACATAGACATGGATAGTTATCATGCTCAGGTTTGCTTTCTGGATCGTTATCTCATTAAGAGCAATACCTGATTGATTATCAAATAGTTGTGGAGGTCTTATGATCTCCAGCATTGAACGTTCCACAATTTCATAATCATTTCTGCAAAGCTGATCAACTGATTTGTCTATCTCTTCACCGGGTATATTGGCCAGAAATCCCATTCTTCCTGTATTAACACCGGCCACAGGAATGCCGAGATCCTTAACCTTCAGTACTGTTTCAAGGAAAGTTCCGTCACCACCCACACTGAACACAAGATCTGGCAATCCGGTGAGAGGTGTTGATTCCTCACCCTTATGGTAAAGCTGAACCTGAATGCCGCGAAGGTCTAGCTCCTTAACAAGTCTTTCTACTCCATCTCTGGTTTTTACGTTATTATCCTTGCTGTATATGGCAACTTTCTTCAGCATAGCATTTACATGTTTAAATATTTCATCAGCAGGTCAAACCTTTCAGAATAGAACCGGTCAATTGAATCATCGGTGGTCACCCAGGTTTTTATATTGTAGTTATATCTTTCAAAAGTCCTTATCAGCGCAAGAAGGTCAGTAGTGTTTACCTTCAGTGTGACTTCAAGTCTTGTTGAATCTTTGGGTGATGTTATATACATGCTCAGAACCTTGATGTTATTGCTTTCAACGATCTGAGCAATCTGTGTAAGTGAATAGTCCCTTTCAATCATCTCAAGGACTATTATTCCTCCAGGCTGGTCCATCGAAGAAATTCCGGCAATATGCCGTATTAGATCGCTGGTGGTTATTACACCTTTATAATGATTGTGAGTGTCAAGTACCGGAACTACAGAAAGTTTCAGCCGCGCAGCAAGGCCTACAACCTCAAAAAGATGCTGCTCACCGGTGACAAATGGTTTCAGCAGAGTCAGCTCATGATCACCTATTGGTTCCTCAGGCTGATTCATGTCATAAATATCCGTATCGGAGATCAGGCCCAGAAAATCCTGGTTGTTCACGATTGGAAGATGAGAAATCCTGAATATCTCCATCCAGTTCAAAGCGGTCTGCCCTGTATCTGAAGTTTTCAGCGATGGAATGATCTCGGATATCAAGTCGTTAGCGACCATTTTTGTTAATTTTCAACTAAATTAATAAAAAAAAAGGCAGTTCTGTTAATTTTGCATACTATTACAATACGAATAAATCACGCAATTATTTTATGACAAAGCTAAGCGTTAACATAAACAAGATTGCCACACTCAGGAATGCAAGAGGAGGTAATATACCGAGTGTCCTGAATGCCGCTGTCAACTGCCAGAATTTTGGAGCAGACGGAATTACTGTTCACCCGCGCCCTGATGAACGCCATATCAGATACAGGGATGTATTTGAAATAAGGTCTATCATTAAGACCGAATTCAATATTGAAGGAAATCCTTCCGACAGCTTTATTGATCTTGTACTCTCGGTAAAACCTGATCAGGTTACGCTGGTTCCGGATCGTCACGATGCCATTACCTCAAACGCAGGCTGGGATACTCTAAGAAACAGGGTTTTTCTGACCGATGTTGTTTCCACCTTCAAAAAAGCCGGCATAAGGACATCTCTCTTTGTGGATACAAAGGCTGTTAACATTGAAAATGCGGTAGTTACGGGCACCGACAGAATTGAGCTCT
Source organism: Bacteroidales bacterium (assembly GCA_025454755.1). Classification (GTDB taxonomy): domain Bacteria; phylum Bacteroidota; class Bacteroidia; order Bacteroidales; family VadinHA17; genus LD21. The sequence goes on from JALONV010000007.1 coordinate 37,411, forward strand.
ACACCGAACCATACGCTTCAGGTTTTAATGTCAATGCAGTGGAAGCAATAGCTCCCTTCATAAAGGCTGCTGAACTTGCCAGGGAAGCAGGACTGGGACTAAATGCCGGACATGACCTGAATCTTGACAACCTCGCATATTTTCATAAAAACATCCCCTGGCTCCTGGAAGTCTCCATCGGACATGCATTGATTTCCGATGCACTCTACCTCGGTCTTGAGAATACAATCCAGATGTATAAACGACAGTTAGCCGGCTAGCTGAACGATGAAACTCTATTACAGGAGATATGGTGAAGGAGCTCCGCTGATAATACTTCATGGATTATATGGATCATCTGATAATTGGGTGACAATTGCCAGAAACCTGGGCAGGCATTTCACAGTTTACCTTCCCGACCAGAGAAATCATGGTCACTCTCCGCATTCCGATGTGCATGATTATGAAGTCATGAGCGACGATCTCCTCGAATTTGTACATGATAATAAACTCGGAAAATTCTTTCTGGCAGGTCACAGCATGGGTGGAAAAACCGCAGCCCTTTTTGCTTTAAAATGGCCGGAATTACTTGATGGACTGATTATTGCCGACATATCTCCTTTTAAAACAAAAACCGACAATAATAAATCATTTAATCAGCACCTGGCAATTCTGAAGGTACTTGAAGATACGGATATTTCACAGGCTGTTTCAAGATCTGAAATTGAGAAACTGCTTGCCAACAGGATAGATTCTGAAAGGATCAGGGCATTGATTCTGAAAAATATACAGAGGAATACCGATGGGTATTTTTCATGGAAAATCAATAATGCTGCACTCCTCAAAAATATTGACAAAATCCTGGATAGTATAACCGGCCAGGAGTCGGCTTACGAACCTGTAACCGGATTTCCGGTAATCTTTCTTAAAGGAGAGAATTCCGATTATCTTCCACCTGATGATAAATCAAAAATCCTGAAGCTCTTCCCGGCTGCAGAATTCAGGATCATCACGAATGCAGGACACTGGCTTCATACAGATAATCCGGAGGCAGTTACAGCAGCACTAATTAGCCTTATAAATCAATAGCTTTCAATCAGCGTTGATCTGCGTGATCTGCGGGAAAACAATTTTTCTTCCCGCTGATCTCGCTGATTTTCACAGATTAAAATATTGTCACAGACTCGATCCTGTCGTCAGGAATGGCAGGCAGGTTAATAAAACGAAGCAGTATCCGGGCAATAGCCAGGACGTCCTTTTCACAATACCTGATTATCCTCTTCAGGTCCTTCTCTTCATAAAAGACCCTGGAAACCATGCTGCCATCAATATCATCTTTTGGTGACGGAATTCCAAGTATTGAAGTCAGCAGGTCAAGTGATGTATAATTTTTATAATCTCCGAATTTCCACAGTTCCATTGTATCGAGATGTTTTACTTCCCAGGGCTTTTTCCCGGCGTTGTCGAGAATCTCAGGGATTATAATACTGTTGATGATCATTCTCCTGGCAATGTAAGGAAAGTCAAATTCGCGTCCGTTATGTGCACAGAGTAATGCTTCTTTTCTTGTCAGGCAGAATTTTGAAAGCATACCCGAAAATTCTGTGAGCAGGGCTTTTTCGTCGTCATTGTAAAACGATTTCAGCCTGAATCTGGAAGGATTCTTTTCCCGTATAAATCCTACTGAGATACAAATTATCCTTCCGAATTCAGCATAAATACCTGCGCGTTCATAAACATCTCCGGCCGATTGTTCAGGCAACCGGAACAATTTTGATTTCTTATCCCACAATACCTGCATGGATTCATCGAGTTCCATCATTGATGGCGCCTGCGGGACAGTCTCGATATCGAGAAAAAGAACATCCTCAATTTTAACGTTTCCGAGCATTTTTACCTTTTTGTTTATTCTGCATATTCTTTTCAATAATAGAGATAAGCACTTCGATGCCTACCTGGTTTTCTCCTCCTCCCGGTATGATTATGTCGGCATACCGTTTTGACGGCTCTATAAACTGGAGATGTGAAGGTTTCACAGTATCATGATACCTTTCCAGTACTTTCATTACCGAGCGTCCGCGTTCAACTATGTCGCGCTGAATTACCCGCCCCAGTCGGTCATCAGCATCAGCGTCCACAAATACCTTAATATCAAGCATATCACGCAATCCCGCATCAGCAAGGATCAATATGCCTTCCACAAGGACTACCTTAGCCGGTTTGATTTGAATTGTTTCCCTGGATCTGACACAGGTAAGGTAGGAATAGATCGGCATCTCAACGGATTTGCCTTTTTTCAGCTGCTTAAGATGATCAATGAGAAGTGTGAACTCAAGTGAATCAGGGTGGTCAAAATTTATCTTTTGTCTCTCCTCCAGGGGTATATCGCTGTTATCCCTGTAATAAGAGTCCTGAGGCATCACCACCACTTCACCTTCAGGCAACACATTCATCAGTTTCCTGACGACAGTGGTTTTTCCTGACCCTGTACCCCCTGCTATTCCAACAATAAGCATTTATTTGTATTTTTGTGTTCAATATCCATCAAAAATAATCAAAAGTTATAATGTCTGAGCTCTACCCACTTAAATTTGAACCTATACTGAAAGAGAAAATCTGGGGCGGCCAGGCACTGGTAAATCGTTATTACAAGAAAGCCGATCCTTCAGTAAAGTATGGCGAGAGCTGGGAGATCTCTGCGGTATCGGAAAATCTATCTGTTGTAAGCAACGGTTTCCTTGCAGGGAATAATATTGAAGAGCTTATTGAAGTATATATGGGAGACATCACCGGTGACGCCGTATATGATAAATTTGGTTTGGAATTTCCTCTTTTAATTAAGCTTATTGAAGCAAGGGAAGATCTTTCTATCCAGGTTCATCCCGGCAACGAGATGGCCTGGGAACGGCATAAGGGATACGGGAAGACAGAAATGTGGTACATTCTTGAAAGTGAAAAAGAGTCCAGAATTTTCACCGGATTTAAAGAACCAACAGATAAGGATACATATCTCAAGGCACTTAAATCAGGAGATCTTTCGCAGATAATGAATGTTGAAAGTCCGGAACCGGGAGATGTATTTTTCACTCCTGCAGGAAGGATACATGCTATCGGCGCAGGAATAATACTTGCTGAGATACAGCAGACCTCGGATATCACCTACAGGATCTTTGACTGGAACAGGAAGGATCAGGACGGCAACGAAAGAGAACTACATACCGATCTCGCTATTGAGGCAATAGATTTTGAGGCTGCCGGGACGAACAGCATAAGGGTAAATCCGACACTGAACAAAACAGAGAACCTGGTTAACTGTGAATTTTTTATAACAAACATCATCTGCTTTAATGAGCTGATAAGTAAAGATTATAACCTGATAGATTCCTTTATAATATATATTTGCATCGAAGGTGAGTTTCTCATTCGATGGGATGGAAACTCGGAACCTGTAATTAAGGGAGAAACTGTCCTTCTTCCGGCAATGATAAAGGATGTCGTGCTGGAACCGTCACCACAAGCCAGGTTACTCGAGATCTTTATAAACGAAGACATAAATAAATATAGATCAAAAAACTAGCAACATGAAGAGATTATTGTATTCACTTTTTATTATTATCCTGATAGCAGCAATAGGTTGCAAGGGAAAAGGTCCGGGGAAAAAAGATACCGGCACTGCCACCGCTATTTCAACAGTTGCTGATACCGGATTCACAGGAATTAAGAAGATGATGAGCGGGCAGTATGTTGTAAGCGAGATTACATTCAAGAATGGAGTTCGCGACGGACTTATGAAAACTTTCTACCAGGGCGGACAGGTAAGGACTACCTTCTGGTATGAGAACGGCCTCAAGCAGGACTCTGCACGTTGGTATTACGAAGCAGGCCAGCTGTTCAGAACTACTCCTTTTAAAAATGATACCGTTGACGGAATCCAGAAACAGTTCTACAGAAATGGCAAGATTAGAGCTAAGATTGGCTGGAGTAAAGGGATGCGCACTCCGTTTATGCAGGAGTTTGATGCAAACGGCAAGCTCATGGGCGGATATCCGGAGATCGTCGTAAATGTCAAAGATCAATATGTTTCCAATGGCACATTCAGGATCGACCTGGAACTCTCTGACAAGAGTAAGTATGCCATGTTTTACCTTGGTGAATTCACTGATGGCCGTTTTGATACAACCCGGTGCAAACTGCTTACAAAGGATACCGGAACTGCAGGAATTGTGCTTAAGAAAAGCGGAACTCCCGGTCCAAATTATATAAGCGTGATTGCGAGCATCAGAACTCCCCACTTGAACAGGTATCTTGAAAGTAAGAGGATTGAACTTCCCTACAGTGATCTGAAGTAGAATTTTATTATGATAATCCGGTCAGCTTCGTTCGTCAAAAGCAGCACAGCATTAAAACAATGTCCTGCACCGGAAAATCCGGAATTTGGCTTCATAGGGCGTTCGAATGTAGGCAAATCATCATTGATAAACATGCTGACCGGCTGGACGAAGCTGGCAAAAATATCGGGGGAGCCCGGCAAAACAAGAACTGTAAACCATTTCCTTATAAACGGGAAGTGGTTTCTTGTTGACCTGCCTGGCTACGGATATGCAAGAGTGCCTATAAGTATCAGGAAGAATTGGATGAGGGTTGCAAGGGAATATATCCTTGGCAGGGAAAACCTGGTGTGCCTTTTCGTACTCCTTGATTCGCGACTGAAACCACAGAGACCGGATATCGAATTCATGGAATTTCTCGGGTTGAACGGCGTACCAATTGCCAGGGTCTTCACAAAAAGTGATAAGATTACACCTTTCAACCTTGAAAAATCCATAAAACTCCATGATACTGAAATGCTCAAAAGATGGGAGTCTCTGCCTGTGACATTCATCACTTCGTCTGTAAAAAAGAAAGGAAGGGAAGAGATTCTTGATTTCATTGAAGAATCTATCAACAACTTTTCAAACAAGGTCTGATATCATCAGGAATAATTAATTTTGCAGGAGACAATCAGGATAATTAAGCAAAAACAAGAACAATGTACGGAAAAGCTCCAATGAAACTCTTTTCCTGCAGGGCTTCAAGAGAGCTCGCTGAAAAGATAGCAGAGAAACTTGGGATTGAATTAGGTAAGAGCTCTGTCACCAGATTTTCAGATGGAGAGTTTCAGCCATGCTTCGATGAATCGGTCAGAGGCGATATGGTATTTATTGTTCAGTCTACAAATCCGCCGGCTGAAAATATGCTTGAGCTTCTGCTGATGATCGATGCGGCGAAAAGGGCTTCAGCTTATAAAGTGATTGCAGTGATCCCTTATTATGGTTATGCCCGTCAGGACAGGAAAGACCGGCCAAGAGTATCGATCGGATCCAAACTCACGGCTGACCTGCTCAGCGCTGCAGGAGTCGACAGGATAATAACCATGGATCTCCATGCCGATCAGATACAGGGATTTTTTAATGTCCCCGTCGACCATCTTTACAGCTCTGCACTCTTTGCCCCATATATTGAAAAACTCAAGCTTGATAACCTGACAGTTTCTGCACCCGACATGGGCGGATCAAAAAGGGCCAATGCCTATTCCCGCCACCTTCAGTCAGAAATGGTTCTTTGCTACAAGCTGAGAAAAAAACCCAACATAATTGAAGAGATGTCGATCATCGGCGAGGTCGAAGGAAGAAATGTTGTAATTGTCGACGACATGGTGGATACGGCAGGGACACTGGTGCTGGCTGCCGACATGATGAAGGAAAGAGGTGCTACAAGTATCAGGGCATTCGCCACTCACCCTATCCTGTCGGGCAACTCGGTCGAAAGAATAAACAACTCTGCAATCGAGGAACTGGTTGTAACTGACTCTGTTCCATTAACTATTCATTCAGATAAGATCAAAGTGCTTTCAATAGCAGATATATTTGCCAGGACAATCAAGGCAGTAAATGAAAACGAGTCGATAAGTACACATTTTGTATTTTGATACCTTTGATATATATTTGCAGTCCAATTTTTTAAATGTCGAACGTGTGATGGGGAGCTTCCATAGTGGCAGCTTTTAGTAGCACAATAACACAATTTGAAATGAAGACAATTGAGATCAAGGGAACGTTCAGAAATGAACTGGGTAAAAAAAGCACAAAGAAAATCAGGAAAGAAGATGGTGTACCATGCGTGATCTACGGCAAGGAAAAAAATATTCATTTCCAGGCACATGAACTCGCCTTCAAGAATCTTGTTTATACACATGAAGCACATCTCGTAAAACTGGATATCGAAGGACAGGAGTATAAAGCCGTTCTTCACGATATGCAGTTTCATCCTGTAACTGATAGAATAATTCATGCTGATTTCGTTCAGATCTTTGATGACAAGCCTGTTTTGATTGACATCCCGGTTACCGTTACCGGTGAGGCAGACGGTGTAAAAGCCGGTGGAAAATTGATTGTTAAGAAGAGACACCTTAAAGTAAGAGGATTTGCAAAAGACCTTCCGGAGAAACTGGTTGTCGATGTCACAGATCTGAAAATAGCACATTCCATTAAGGTCGGCGAACTTAAATATGATAAAATTGAACTGATCGATCCCAAGATAACCACAGTCGTTACTGTTGCAACTTCACGCGTGGCACTCAAAACAGAAGAGGAAGAGGCTGCTGAAGCTGCTGCTGCCGCTGCTGCTGCTGAAGGTGTTGAAGGTGCTGAGGCTGCTGCTCCTGCCGCTCCTGGCGAAGAAAAGGGAAAGGAAAAGGGCAAAGAGAAGGAAAAAGAGAAAGACAAAGACAAGGAAAGAAAGTAATAATTTAATGCATAACATTCAGGCACAATGAAATATTTGATAGTTGGCCTGGGAAACATAGGTGACGGTTACTCTGATACACGTCACAACATTGGATTTACAGTATTGGATGCCATGGCTGAAGCATCCAATGCTGCTTTTAAGGATAAACGATACGGATTCATAGCTTCCGTAAAATACAAAGGGAGGAATTTCATCCTGCTTAAACCTTCCACTTTCATGAACCTCAGCGGGAATGCCGTAAGATACTGGATGAAGAAAGAAAACATCCCGGTGGAAAACATCCTGATTATAGTCGATGATATTGCTCTTCCCCTCGGAAGTTTCAGGATGAGACCTAAAGGAAGTGACGGCGGCCACAATGGTCTCGCACATATTACAGCAGTCCTTGAAACTGATGAATATGCCAGGATAAGAATTGGTATTGGAAATAATTTCAGGAAGGGTACTCAGGTCAATTATGTGCTTGGCAGATGGGATGAGGAAGAAAAGAAGATACTGAGTGAAAAGATCCCCGTCGTGATTGATATGATCAGGTCGTTTGGAACATCAGGTGTCGAGCTTGCAATGACTGCCTTTAATAAAAAAGGAAAGCTTCCGGCCACAGATGACTGAAAAAGACTCCGTAAGAATAGATAAGTATCTCTGGGCAGTCAGGATTTATAAAACCAGAAGCCTTGCCTCAGATGCCTGCAGGATGGGAAGGATCCTTATAAACAATTTCGCCGCCAAACCTTCAAGAATGATTGAAGGAGGAGAACTCATCACTGTAAAAAAGCCCCCTGTAATTTTCACTTTTAAAATAAAGATACCTATAGAAAACCGCGTTTCTGCAAAACTGGTTCCGCTCCATCTCGAAGACCTGACACCGGAAAGTGAGAAATTGAAGGTTGCGATCAGTCGTTCAGGGGCAGCAGGTTTAAGGCAAAAAGGCAGCGGCCGCCCGACAAAGAAAGAGAGACGCATCATCGACAGGTGGCAGGACGATTATAATGGCAATTAAAGGGTGGTATAAAGACTTAAATCTTGATTAAATTGCCCTAAAATCCCATATAATTTATAACAGCAAATCCATTTTTTATAACTTGCATACTGTCTCAAGCAAGCCTTACCGAAGGGGTCTGGCTGAGATTTTCCGGGAATGGGTAAGCAAAACATTGAAAAATATTCTAAAGGGTATGCTCTTTTAAAGGCAACTTTCGGACTCTGGCATAATAATGTCTTCTATAGAAAGGTTATTGTGCTGGGCCGTGATAATATAAATCCTGACCATCATCTTATTTTTGCACCCAATCATCAGAATGCGCTGATGGATGCCCTTGCAGTTATTTTTACTCAAAAAGGTCAACAGATCTTCCTTACACGGGCAGATATTTTCAAAAATAAATTTATTGCAAAGATCCTCTATTATCTTAAGATGCTTCCCGTATACAGAATAAGGGATGGCTTCAGAAGCGTTATAGGCAATGATGAGATTTTCGACAAGACAATAGATGTCATCAGGAGTAAAAACGGCCTCGTTATCCTTCCGGAAGGCAACCATGAAGGCCACCGGAGACTACGCCAGCTTAAAAAGGGTATCTGCAGGGTTGCATTTCAGGCTGAGGAAGCCTCTGATTTCAAGCTTAATATAAAGATCATTCCGGTAGGACTCGAATTCAGCCACTACACACGGTACAGGCAGGTGCTTACCGTGATATATGGCAAACCAATTGAGGTTTCAGAATACTGTGAGAGCTATAGGAAGAATCCGGAAATTGCTCTTAATGAACTGCGAAGCCGTCTGTCCGACGAAATGAAAAAAATCATTGTTCATATCGACTCGGAAGAGGATTATGAAGCAATAGATGAGCTGAGGACTATAATAAACGGGCGCTTCGCAGATAATATTAAATTGCCAAAACTATTCAGGGACAGGATGCTCATAGAAAAGTTGAACCGCCTGAAAGTTACTGATCCCCTGCTTTACAAAAAAATATGTTCGCTAAGCCTGGATGTAAAACAAAAAACAGAGAAACTTAAAACCGGCTACCGGCTTCTTTCCAAGAAAAAACATCCGCTTGGATGGCTTCTTGCAGGATCGCTGGGTTTATTAGCAACATTCCCGCTATTCCTTTATGGGAATATTTTTAATCTGACATTGCTCCAGATACCAAATCTTCAAAGCCAAAAAATTAAAGATAAACAGTTTCAATCATCAATAAAGTTCGGGTATTCACTGGCGATCGCACTGATACTGACGCCAATTATACTAATCCTTATGCTTGTTCTTATCCCCACGTGGTGGATTGCCATCCTGATCTTTCTTTCACTCCCATTCGCAGGCCTATTTACATGGAACTATTATCTAATTGCCCTTCGTATAATAGGCGGATTCAGGATCAGAAATTATTTTGGCAACAAGAACCATGAGTATTTGCAGCTCAGGAAAAACTATGATGAGCTTGTTAGTCTCGTAGCAAGTCTTTGACAATGAAGGGAAAGAACCTTTATAATGGAAAAAAGGTCTGGATTACAGGTGCTTCATCTGGTATCGGCGAAGCCCTTGTATATGCTTTTGCCTTGCGGGGTGCAAAAGTTGTCATCTCTTCGAATGATATTCCCGGACTCGAAAGAGTTAAGGAGGCTTGTCTCGGGAAGTCAGCGAATGTTTTTTGCGCTCCTTTTGACCTTTCAGACACTTCAGGCATAGAAGAGCTGGCAGAACAACAGATTAAAATCCTCGGAGGGATCGATTATCTCATCAATATAGGAGGAATTAGCCAGAGGGCAAGGATAGATGAAACACCATTATGGCTCGACAGGAAGATATTTGAGATAAATTATTTCGGGACGATCGCACTTACAAAAGCCATCCTTCCACACATGATAAAGCAAAAGTCGGGTTATATTGCTGCAACCAGCAGTATTTCAGGCCGGTTCGGATTCCCATTGCGGTCAGCATACTCAGCCTCCAAGCAGGCTCTCCATGGCTTTTTTGAAACACTATACCTTGAGAACAAGAATAATAATATAAAGACATCCGTGATAATACCCGGCAGGGTAAGAACCAATATCTCACTACATGCTCTGAATCAGGAAGGGAAAGAGCACGGGAAGATGGATCCGGGACTGGCAGGAGGGATTTCGGCAGAAAAGGCTGCAAAAAAAATAATCAGAGGGATAGCCCGTAATAAAAGGGAGATACTCGTTGGCGGCGGAGAACTAACAATGCTGTATATAAGGAGAATATGGCCCTGGCTCTTTTTCAGAATAGGAGACAAAATAAAATCAACTTAATTCATAAATCATAAGCTATGAAGGGATACGTTATCTGTGGCATACAACAGATTGGAATCGGGGTTAGCAACCTTAGGGAAGCCTGGAAATGGTATATCAGTCAGTTCGGGATGGATTGCAGGATATTTGAAGATGAAGCGGAAGCAAAACTCATGCTGCCATACACAGGTGGTCAGCCAAGAAGCAGGCATGCTGTCCTGGCACTTAACCTCCAGAGCGGAGGGGGATTTGAAATATGGCAATACAAGGGAAGAGAGCCTCTTCCGGTAAGCAGTGAGATAAGGCTTGGGGATCTTGGCATCATTTCCTGCAAAATGAAAGTTAAAAATATCGATGAGGCTTATTCTTTTTACAGGAACAACGGTATCACACTCGCTGCAGAACCAAAGGAAGATCCTTCCGGAACAAAGAGTTTTTTTGTGAAAGATCCTTTCGGAAATATATTTCATATGGTCGGGCGCAACAGCTGGTTCATGGATGAGAAAAAGGTTTCTGGAGGTTCATACGGCGCTATCATAGGCGTTTCTGATATTGAAAAAGCAAGGATTGTCTATTCTGATATACTTGGCTATGATGAAGTTATCTATGACAAGACCGGAGTTTTCCCCGATCTTGCCATTCTGCCCGGCGGTTCGGATGAGTTGAGAAGAGTACTGCTGAGAAGAACCCAGCCGGTAGCAGGTCCATTCAGCAAGCTTTTCGGACAAAGTGAGATCGAACTGATTTCTAAACCGGGCAAATCCGGCAAGAAGATATATGAAGGACGCTTCTGGGGCGATCTGGGATTCATTCACCTTTGTTACGACATACGCAACATGGATGAACTTCAGTCCTTCTGCACCGAAAAAGGATTTCCTTTTACCGTCGACAGTAAAAAGGCACACGAAGGAAACAGCTTCGATATGGGAGAGGCAGCAGGGCATTTCTCGTATCTGGCAGATACTGACGGCACACTCATCGAGTTTGTTGAATCACACAGAATACCCCTCGTGAAGAAGCTGGGATGGTACCTTGATCTCAAAAAAAGAGATCCGTATAAATCACTTCCCGACTGGATGATTAAAACATTGAGATTTTCAAGGGTAAAGCTATAAAGCTCAGGCTTTGCAAGCCGTAGCTTCAGCGAAGGCTTGGCGCAGGGCAACTAAATACCGGCGACTTTCTGCACTTCGCCAAGCACACGCATAACATTACCGCCCCAGATCTTTTCGATCTCGGTTTTTGAGTAGCCGCGGCGCAGCAGTTCAATGGTTATGTTTTTCATTTCGGCAACTGTTCTGCAACCATCCACTCCTCCTCCGCCGTCAAAATCGGTTCCTATACCGACATGGTCGATGCCAATTACCTGGACAACATGGTCGATATGATCCGCTACATCAGATACTGTTGCAAGTTTCCTGTATTTATTCCGTAATTCCCATCTTTCCTCCCGGAACTTAGCTTTCTGTTCATCAGAAAGCTTGCTGAAATCTCCGTACCTTTCTCTGAGTTCCTTCATTGCAGCTTCGAGTTCCGGATTTGGTTCAGGAGTCTTGATATAGCTGCTGAGAATGCATATCTGGATTACGCCCCGATTCGCCTTCAATGCCTGTAGCATATCATCTGACAGGTTTCTCGGGCTTGAGCAGAGCGAACGGCATGAAGAATGAGATGCTATTACGGGTGCTTTAGAGACGTTAATCACATCATAGAATGCCTTATCGGAAATATGTGAAACGTCTATCATTATTCCCAGGCGGTTCATTTCACTGACTACCTCGGTGCCAAAAGTTGAGAGTCCGTTATTTTCTGCTCCTTCAGGATCGGTGGATGAGTCACAGATGTCGTTATTCCCTGAATGACAAAGTGTTATGTATCTTGCACCAAGATCAAAGTATTCCTTGAGACGGGATATGTCCTTTCCAATAGCATATCCGTTTTCTATACCGATGAATGCTGAAATCTTGCCATTTTTCTTTAATCTATATGCGTCATCCGGGTTGAGAGCGATCTCTGCCATCGAGAAATTCTTTTCAACGTTTTTATGTAATGCATTCAGAATGGAAAGTGTTTCTTCATGAACCAGGATATAAGCCGAGTCATTCCTGGGTCCCTGTGCCAGGTAGGCTGCAAAGAATTCAACATCAAGGCCACCCTCTTTCATCCTTGGAAAGTCGACACATCCCTTGTCGTGCCTTACGCCTAGGTCGAAACTCTCTTCCATAAGGCTCATTGGGGTATCGCAGTGGGTATCAACCGTAAGTATCAAGCGGTGTATTTTGTCAGCATCCTTTACCAGTCTTTCCTCTGTGGTGCCGCATGCAGATATTATCAGAAAAGCAAGTAAAACAGGTAAGAGTGATCTCATCTTCCGGTGTTTTTTGTCAATGCAATATAAGAAAATCGGAAGCCTCTGATATTTACCTGACAACTGATTTAACACAAATTAACTTAAGAAAGCAAAAAGCCCCGAGACTTCGCCCGGGGCAGCCATATAAAGAATGGAAAAATTTCATAAGAATGCATATTTTTCTAATAATTTGTAATAAACGTTCATTTCTTGCCAATCATAAAATATATTTTGAACAGGTCTTTTAGCTCAATAATTCTTCGGAATTATTTACCTTTATTGATCAATTATAATTTAAAATCATTATGGAAAATTTAACAAATGGTCAAACTAAAGTCCGGTATGCCGGGTTTTGGCTTCGTTTCGTTGCTTACATTATTGATGATATTATTATGGGATTTGTCGGATTCCTTATCTCATTACCTTTTATCGGAGGTATTATTTTTTCAGCTATTGGAATAGGAGAGAATGCCGAGAATACTGAAAATATGGTTAAAGGTATAGCAGGAATTCTCGGATCGGTTATTGGCCTGACAGTAGTAGTAGCAATTCTGGGATGGCTGTATTTTGCTTTAATGGAATCCTCAAAAACTCAGGCTACACTTGGGAAAATGGCATTAGGACTTAAAGTAACTGATCTTGCAGGTAATCCAATAAGCTTCGCGAGAGCGACAGGGAGATACTTTGGGAAAATAATATCTGGCATGATCATGTATATTGGTTATATTCTCGCCGGTTTGACAGAAAAGAAACAAGCTCTACACGATATTATGGCTTCCTGCCTTGTTGTCAGGAAAAATGAAGCAGCGTCCTGATCCTTGACACTCCACACAATAGCTAAAGATATCCATTTTTCAGGGTCGAGTGTTAAGAGAGCAGCCAATGGCTGATTTCAGCAATGCGCATGCTCAGGAAAAGAATGAAAAATATGCTTCCGGACAGTAAAAGCCCGATTTTTTGATACATATTTGACTGCCATATTTCCTATATTTGTTCATTGGAATCAAAAATTTAAAGCAATGAAAAGAATCATATTAGTGTTTTTGTGTTTACAATTTTATATTGGAGCCAGCAGCCAGAAAAGCCTTGATATTCTTACCCTGTCAGGACGTTATGGTTTCCCGTCCTCTTATGAAGAAACATACACTGAAAAGGCAACAGAAACGGGTTCAATGGTGGCTCTTACTGTCCCTATTCCTCTCAACGAAAAATCAACCTGGATAGTTAGTTTTAATCACTTTTATTTTAATGTCCATGGTGATCCAGCTATTCCTGAGGGTATTACTAATCCTGTTAACCTGAATGGATTCATTTTAAGGACCGGATTATATCAAAAATTTGGAAATGGATTGGGCATTCAAATCCTGTTTGTACCAAGATATATGACCGATTTTAAAGGAGGCGGAGGAAGTTGTTTCCAGCTCGGAGGGGTTTTACTGCTTGAGAAAGTATTCAGTGAAAGATTGACTATGAGTTTTGGGGCACAATATAACCAGGAGTTTTTTGGTCCTCTTTTGGTTCCAATAATCAATGTTGACTGGCAGATATCTTCAAAGTGGAAATTCACCGGGATGCTGCCAGTTTATTCAAAGATCAGCTATAAAGTAAATAAAAATCTGGATATGGGATTAGCTCATTTTGGACTTGTAACGAGCTACTACCTGGGGCAATCAGACTATGCCGGAGACTACATCCAGCGTAACTGCATTGATCTGACACTATATGGCAGGCAGCGGATCGCCGGAAACATCTTTTTTGAGTTGAGAGGAGGCATGGCCCTTGGTAGAAGTTATGACCAATATGCAGGTGATCAGAAAGTCACGCTTGGTTTGCCGCTGGTTTACATTGGTGATGACAGAACTATTAAAAGTACAAATTTTAAGAGCGGACCAATTTTGGATCTGAGGTTAGTCTATAGCATTCCATTACCGAAATAGATAATAACCTCTGGTACATTCAATTTCATCATGAAAGATTAATTTTTTCGTGACCAGGGCATAAAAAAAGCCCCGAGATTTCGCTCGGGGCAGCCATGAAAAGAATAAGAAGAAAATCTCAGGAATGCTATTTCTTATCTTCCTTCAGGTATCTGGCAAGGAATTTCTCCATAGAATTGTAAAAGTCGAACTGGTTTTCCTGATTATAGAAACCGTGTCCTTCATTTTGCTTTACCATGTACTCCACCGTGACGCCACGACTCTTTAATGCTTCAACCATCTGGTTGCTTTCATTTATATTCACCCTGGGGTCATTGGCACCCTGAGCAACAAACAATGGGGTTTTAATTTCCTTAGCAAAGAATACCGGCGAAGCTTCACGCAGAAGAACACTGTCCTTTAAAGGGTCTCCAACCATTTCATACATCATTTCCAGCATTGGTTTCCAGTATGGGGGAATTGTTTTCATAAAAGTGAATAAATTGGAAACTCCTACATAATCAACTGCGGCCGCATATACATCGGGGGTGAAAGCCACGCCTGAAAGAGTTGCGTATCCGCCGTAACTGGCTCCATATATTGCAATCTTTTTCTTGTCAGCTATGCCTTTATCGATCAGCCAGTTAACTCCATCGGTAATATCATTCTGCATTGTCTTCCCCCACTGCTTGAATGAAGCCTGCCAGAATTCCTTCCCATAACCTGTCGAGCCGCGGAAATTCATCTGTAAAATGGCATATCCTTTATTAGCAAGAAATTGAATTTCGGGATTAAATCCCCACTGGTCGCGGTACCATGGCCCACCATGAGGATTTACAATTACGGCCATATTCTTTGCATTTTCAATAGTATATCCCTTTGGAAGAGTCAGGTAACCATTAATTATCAATCCATCGCGGCTTTTATATTCGATTGGAACCATGCTGGCCATTTCATTTACATCCAGCCATGGGGTTATATCCGCTATCTTTTCAAGTTTTCCTGTTTTCTGATCATATAAATAATATGTACCTGAGGATTTATCACTTGATGCGAGAACAATTCGTACATCTTCAGCTTTACTTGAAGAGGTGATCCCAAATTCAATATCGCCCAGCTTTGCTTTAAGGTCATTTATTAACTTTTCAAATCCCCCGTCAAAAAAATGACGTTCCCTTTTCCAGGAGGTATAACGGGCTCCTGTCAGAACTTTTCTTGCCCGTGAGTAATTTAACTGGTCAACATCATATTGAGGATTTTCGTATAATACTTTTTCCTCTTTCCCAGCTTCAAGATTAAATTCTACAACTGCTGTTTTATCCCTTCCAAGGTTTGATATTGCATATAAATTCTTATTATCAAAAGTAAAAAATGCAGGGTTAAGAGTTTCTTTGAAACTGGTGGTTATAATTGTTTTGAATTGGTCTTTTTCGGTGTTGCGGTAAAGAAGTGAATTATTTACCCCGTCTGAAATGGATATTGCCAGCCGTAATTTCCCGTCATGGTCTGTAATCCAGGCTGTTATATTACCAGGATTTTCAGCCAGCATTGTTAGCTCACCTGTATTTATATCCAGACGATAAGGATCAAATATCTGAGGATTTCGTTTATTTAATCCGACTATCACAAACTCATCAATATCAGGCAGATCGTCAATAATAGTAGTACGTACCTTTTCGAAATCAGTCAGTCCTTTAAGATTCGCTCCGCTTATATCAACGCCGAAGAGCTTATAATTTTCATCTCCGCCGGTGTCTTTCAGATATAGTATCCGGTTATTGCTACCCCAGAAAAAATCTGAAATGCTTCGAGCTGTATCACTTGTTAATCTTACAGCTTCTGTCTTTCCTATCTCCTGTACGAAAACATTTAGCCGGTCCTTGTAAGGGGCCATGTACGCGTAATACTTTCCATCAGGTGAAAGAGTAAAATTTACTTTTTCAGGATTTCTGAAAAAGTCTTCGACTGCATATTGTTTTGCTGGAATAACATTCTTGTCATTACAACCAAATGCTATAATCGCAAGAACCAAAGTAACCGCCATGCAAGATGATAATAACTTTCTCATAGGATTGAAATTTAGAGATTAATAAATACCAAAATAATTTTTGAATTTTAGAATCATATTAAAACCTGGACTTAAGTTTCAGATCATTCCTCATTATGTCTTGAATTTCCCTGGTACAAAAAATGAACTTACTGATAATCAAACAATAAAGTTCAAAAGAATTTGTCATTAATACAAATATATTTATAGGTACAAATATCTGACATATTTGGTTTGTCCTTTACCATATTGACGAAAAAAGCCCCGAGATTTCGCTCGGGGCAGCCATGAAAAGAATGGAAAAATTGCTTTTGGACAGTAAAAGCTTCTTTAAAGTTTTACAACTTTATATACGTTTGATGTCCTGAAGGTTGATCTGCTTTTCAACAGTCGTTGCCTCGATAACTATGGACTTGTACAGCTTGCCCTGCGAATTGATAAGCACTACATTAACTTCATTATCCAAAGGTTCCTCGAATTTAATGTTTACATTATCGCTTGCCGGATTGGGAAAAACCTTTACAGTAACCAGGGTCTCAAGGTTTTCCTCGATAGTGGTTATAATGACCTGATACTGGAATCCATGGGTAAGTATCAATGAGTTATCCGGAGCTTTGAAATTTGGGATTATGGTTTCTCCCAGCGTCCAGCTTATTGTTATGCCGGTGGCGGTATTATACCCTCCGGCGCTTGCAATTACATCCTGCTTATACTGAGATGAGGCAGATATAGCAAAAAATAGCGTGACTAAGATGAGAATGGAGCGCTTCATTTTGAAAGAGTTTTGTTTAAAAACTAAAACTACACGTAAAAATATACTAAAAACAAACAAAAAGCAAATATTTTGTTCATTTTCATCAGTGTCGGAAAAAAATGGATGAACTACGGTTTTAATGTGGTGAACATACCTATTATTAAAAAGTTATGACCTGACAATCCAGGTGTCATTTCTTATGCTATTTTTGTGGATTCTGATTTTATGCCTGGAAAAAGAAAGATCTGGCACTGGCTCATCGTAGCTCTCCTTTCTGTAATATGGGGCACCAGCTACATTTTAATGAAAAAGGGACTTGAATCCTTTTCCACCTTCCAGATAGGATCCCTGAGAATTATAATCACCTTCATCTGCCTGCTGCCTGTAGCTATCCGCAATCTTCCAAAACTGAACCGCAGCAATATACTCTCCATTGCAATCATCGGATTCTTCGGGAGCGGGATTCCGGCATTTCTCTTTCCGCTGGCACAGACCAGGATCGACAGCTCGCTGGCAGGCATGCTCAATACATTAAGCCCTGTTTTTACTCTTGTAATAGGCATAATCTTCTATAACCAGAAAGTTATCAAGTCGCAGATTGCAGGGGTTTTTCTGGGCCTTGCAGGGGCTATCGGACTGCTTTACAGCGGTTCATTCACTTTTAACTACTATGGGTTGTTTGTGGTGCTGGCTACCATTCTCTATGGTATCAGCTCAAATGAAGTCAGTAAAATACAGGGGATCAATGGTTTGCAACTAACCTCACTGGCGTTTTTCATCCTCAGCCCTTTTGCAATTGCCGTCTTTCTCTTAACTGATATCGGGGCAGCAACAGAAACTGAGGACTGGCTTCAAAATCTGGGTTATATTTCCATACTTTCCATATTCGGAAGCGCATTAGCCCTGGCTCTCTTTTATCTTCTCATACAGGATACATCACCGGTATTTGCATCCATGATAACCTATTTCGTGCCTATAGTTGCCACCTTGTGGGGCATAGCCGACGGAGAACACTTTACCTCCTCAATGTTCATATCTGTACTGCTCATTTTGGGAGGAGTATACCTTATTAACCGGCCGGGATTACTGCGAAACGTGAAAAAAATCCTTGGAAAGTAATACAGCCATGGGTTTCTATGGGCAATTTAGCCCGTCGGATTTACGTTAAAATAGTAACTTTACATAAAAACCAACATGAAAAGATTCATACTCATTCCGGCTATTCTTTTCCTGCTTGCCTCGGCTTCTTATTCCCAGGAAGCTCAAGGTGAATTTGAATATTATAAGGACAGAGACGTTAAAACTCTTCTGGGCAAGGACAGATCAGGAGGAAAATACGGGGCAATCTCCCTTGGATATTCAGGTATCGACAGCAGAAAAACTCTGGTTTTCGGTCAGAAGTTGACCTGGCTTCCGGTTCGTTCAGTTGGTGTTGGCATGGGAATCAATGAATTTCTAAGCGAATACCGACATGATGCAATAACTGATCGTGATATTTACCTCATGGGCGGTTATGGAGGAATGTATATTGAGGCAATAGTTCTGCCACGCTTCCCGATACATGCTTCATTCCCGGTACTTATGGGAGCAGGAGGAATATCCCAGATGTACAGTGATGAAGAGTTCCTGGTAGGCAATATGTTTGACGAATTTCAGACTTTCCTGATCCTGGAACCGGGAGCAGAGGTGGAGCTGAATCTTACAAGATCCATGCGTCTGGCAGCCGGGATCACCTACAGGTTCACCACTCCCTTTGAACTAAAGAGCTCGGAATCATACACAACTGATATTAAATCGCTCAGATCGCTGACCTTCAAACTGGTTTTTAAATTCGGGAGATTCTAGTATTTATTATTAAATAGCTCAACTCCTTCATCAAGCCATTGCTTGTACTCCTCAATGTTCAAATTTGTGGGCATCGGCTTATTGAGAGGATTTCCATCATAATCAGCAATTACATAAAGCGGAAGTGCATTGGTTTTGTATTTAGAGATCTCAAGGTCTTCATTCTGTTTCCCAATCGTCTTTTTCTGCTTGCCATCAAGATCAGATACATACCATTCATTTTCAGGCAGTTGAGTCCTATCGTCAACATAAAGGGAAATAATGACGAAGTTCTCCCTGAGCCGCTGTAATACCTCCGGATCTGACCACACTTTTGCTTCCATCAGCTTGCAATTGGCACATGCATGCCCCTTAAAATCGATAAGCGCCAGCTTACCCAGTTCTTTTGCACAGGCAAGCCCCTGCTCAAAATCGTAGTACCCTGATAAACCCAATGGCATTTTAAATATGTCGCTATATTCCGGTTCGCTGCAGAGCTGACTGACTGAAGGAGACAATACTGAAGG
>JALONV010000037.1 GCA_025454755.1 Bacteroidales bacterium
CCAATGAATATGATTTAGTTCTCCCACCTTCCATCTGCCGAAAAAAATATATTTTCCATCGCTTGACATACTGGGACATACCTCGTTGCCTGGTGTATTAATAGTGTTTCCCATGTTCATTGCTTTGGTCCAGGTACCATCTGCCTTAAGGAAGCTTATATATAGATCGAGACCATTCCTGCCTGCTTCATCCCGGGAATGAACAATTATAAAACTTTCGTCAGGGGCTACATATGGATGAGATACCCTTTCAAAGCTATTTGTTTTATCAATAAGCTTCTCTGCCTTAAGATATTTGCCATCCTCTGATACTGATCTGTAAATACCATATCTGTCCATGCAGGAGAAATATAGTGTATTATTATTTGCGATGCTTACATAATATGGTTGTGTACCATCAATGGTAGTACCCAAACTGTGCATTTCAGACCATTTGTCTCCAACACGGTTTAACATCCAGATTTCCGGTAGTGAATCTTTTACTCCCCTCTTAGGCCTGGATTTGCCAGCAATGAATAGCATTTTATCACCTTTTGGTGATATAAAAGGTGTATACTGGAATGCTACATCGGTAAATAGGCCATCCTGAAAAGTGTTTCTCCATTTTCAGAAATGCGCACAAAAAAGATCTCCTTACCATCTGGAGATATCGCACGGCAGCACTCAGATTGTATGTCATTTGAGATCAACCCGGGCGCAAAAATTTCCGGCGTCATCCCCGGAGATTTCTGTCCGAGGTATGGGCCGGTGAGTATTGTAGTCCCGGATTTATCCTGTGCCGATAAAGTGACACTTAGCAATGACAGAAAGGCAGATAAGAATATTACAGGTTTCATAAGAATGTTATTTTTCATTTTTTTAGTTTTTCCAGCATTCCCCTTGCATTATTATTGGCCGGATTCAAATCCAGTGATTTTTCATAATTAATGATTGCATTCCTGTTATCTCCGATTTTCATATACGTTTCTCCAAGACTATCATATAGATTGGCCGACTCCGGATAGATGTCCAGTGCCAGCTTAAAGACCTTTATTGATTCTGCATTCATTTGCCTGTTCAGTAATGTATATCCAAGAGTGTTTAAATCATTTTCTTCACAGGTGAGTTTGTTATCTCCGGAGTCTTTTGCTCTTTTAAAATTTCGAACAGCCTTATCAATCCCTATGGATTGAATATCCTTCTCAAGAGTATAAACAAGAGATTCACTGATATACTTTTCAATGCCATTCCTTCTGTTCCTGATGGCTATAGCATCGGTCGGCATGATGTCAAGGAACTTATCGTAATAAGCGATGGCTGTTTGATATTCACCCTGCATCCTTTTCAGATCACCCATTCGCAGCAAGGCATTCAGTGAATGGGGATAGATCGAAAGCATGTAAAGCAGCAGTTCAGCCTGCTCATTGAATTTCCCTGCTTCCATCAGTATATCACTCTCCATGGTCAGCACGTGTTCCGGGACGTTAAACTCTGAGCCGAATTCATTACCTGTTTTTTGGTAGTATTCAATGATGTCCTCCACTTTCTCAACCTTCAGGTCAGCCGGAAGTGCATATCGTTCAAATAGTTTTTGCAATCCTTCCTTTGCCGGGACGGGCGGGACAAAATATCCCGACGGTTCCTGGAGGCAGTAATGAAAGCGGAATCCTTCAGGGGTATTGGTCTTCAGCCACTCTGAAAACTGACCAGCTGTTTCGAGTGATTCCGGCCGGCTCTCTTTCTCATCTTTAATGAAGAGAAACCTGTTAATGCTTTTCGTATCCGACAACGTGCTGGTGGCCATCCGGTAGAGGAGTTCCCGGTTCTGCCATACAAAAGGATTGTCGAGGATATAGGCGTTAAAAAGGCCAGGATGTTTCAGCAAAGTGTAGAAGGAAAAAACAGCACCTGCCTGGGGGCCGATAACTACCCGATAGTTCTTTGTGCGGTAATTACTTTCTATGAATGGGAAGAGTTCATCTGTGAAAAATTTCACAGTATTTTCAACATACCCGTCGGCGATGGAAGAATAGTCCCTGTACCTCTCCGCGCTGGCCACGCCCACGATGATCATTTCAGGGATCGCCCCGGATGCAGACAGTAAATCACATGCAGTTATAGTGGGGAGCAGGCATTCAGATGTGTTTTGGCCATACAAAAGGTAAACCACGGGGTAGGAGAGGACAGAATCGCTATAACTTCGTGGCAGCCAAACCAGTAATGTTCTGTCTTCATTGGTGACAGAAGAGTACAGCTTGCGGTACTTGCCGATTACAATATCGTCACCGTCGGTCTGGGAAAAGACCGGCAGGGTCAGGATAAGTGTAAATAATCTGATGAAGGTTTTCATTTTAAGTCTTAATATTGTTGCATACTATTTTACGCTTTGTGTAAATCCGAAAACCTGTCTATTACAGGAGGATCTTATCGATTCGTTTTCATGTCGGGAATAATATTAATTGTGTTGCAAATAAGATGCAATTATTCACAGGCGAAAGAAAAGTGCTGCTGGACGATCACCCAACGCCCGTCCCGTTTCTCTAGCGTGCCGGTCCATCGTGTATTCTCCCAGCCTACCTGTTTCCCTTTCCACGTGCTGATATCGTTCAACATGCAGAAAAACCATGCTGTAGTGCCGGACTCCGAAAGATTGATCTTCTGGTCCCAGATCTCATGCCTGACATATAAAAATTCCGGATTCTTATATATCTCAGAGTTCTTCCTGAATTGTTCAAATCCACTGACCACTTCGCCATCGGGATGCACTTCCAGTAAATTGGAGTCCTGAGCAAACGTATTGTATGAAAGCTCAAAATCCTTGGTCTTGAACCAGCCAATGGCGTTATCAATGACCCTGGAGATTTCCTGTATTTCAACTTCTTTTTTTATCTTTTTCTCCTGATATTCACAAGCAGTTATTATCAGACTAGAAGAAAGAATAAGTAAAACAGATCTAATAGAATGTTCCATATTGTTGTACCCTTTCATATTTTTTATGTTATTCCTTTGTCCTCAGCTCTTCGATGATTTTTGCGGAGACCCAGTAGATATTCGAGCCCGACCTGGGATCACCGGAGGTGAAAAACAGGTACTTCCCATCGTTTGTAACAAAAGGCTGCCCGGCATCCATATCCATCTTCAGTTCAACGGGTTCACTCCATTTTCCACCTTTGTTCTTGAAAGAGCAGAAAAGAACGCTACCCGGGTTCTGTCCGGGTCTCCGCACAGTAAAAACGATATAACTTTCATCTGGAGCTATCCATGGATGCTGCTGTTTTTCAACATTATTAAAAGGAGTTCCAAGTTTTTCCAGTTTTTGATATTCACCATTAACTTTCCTGATCATACCCAGTGATTCACTTCCCATTCCCCCTGAGATATCGGTAGTATATATTGTACCGTCCAGAGTGCAAGATATATGCATTGTCTTCATAGGGTTGAAAGGTTCACCAGGGTCTTTAGCCTCGCTCCAGCCTTTATCTGTCCGTTCAGCAAACATCGTATACATTAAAAGCTGTCCATCGGCAACTTTACCGGTCTGAAAATAAACCCGTTTATTATCGGGTGTTATAAAAGGCTCAAAAGTAAAGGGACCGGCAAACGGCGCAATTGAAGGCTCGATCCAGACACCATCAAGCAATCTGGTGTACATCACATAATTCTGACGTTCTTCCGGGTTCATACGTGTAAAGTAGAACTCATTGCCATCAGGCGAAAAGCAGCATGAGAATTCATGTTTTTCTGAAGAAATAATACCAGGGGCAAACACTTCGGGAGTAATCCCGGGAAGCTTTTGCCCCAGGTACGGACCTGCTAAATAAGTTGCTTTCTGCTGGGCGTTCAGAAAGTTGCAAAGAATTATGCCAAAGATTGAAATCATGAGATTTTTTTTCATGTCAGGTAACATATTTAGGATATTAAATATCAGATGCATTTATTCACTGGCAAAAGAAAAGTGCTGCTGGACGATCACCCACTTTCCTTCGCGTTTTTCGAGTACCCCGGTCCACCGCGTGTTCTCCCAGTTAGCCGGCTCTCCTTTCCATTCGTTGATATCATCGAGAATGCAGAACCACCATGCTGCATCACCTGATTGTGAAATGGTTATTTTAAGGTCCCGGATCTCGTACCTTATTGCTTTGAAGTCGGGGCTCATCCAAAAATCCTCTGATTTTCTGAATTCGTTGAATCCTTTTATTATCCTGTCACCCGGATGGACTTCAAGGAAGGAGGAGTCATTGGCAATGACATAGTAGAGCCATGTCAGGTTTTTATCCTTTGCCCAGCCGATGCTGGCATTTATCGTCTTTTCGACGAGAAGTTTTTCTTTCTCAATGTCAAAATCTTTCTTTGGTGATGAACAACCTGAAATAATTAACAGGATAAGTAAAAAAGGTATTCTTTTCATGGCATTTAATGAAATTTAGAAATAACAATAAATTTCTAAAATGCTTGATTTTGTAGAAATACTAATTGACAGATTGTAATATTGGGTCTCCCATTGCCCTTCGCCTGACGCCCGACGCCCGACGCCCGACGCCTTTTATTTATTCTCCGATAATTTTTACAAGCACACGTTTGCGTCTTTTGCCGTCGAATTCGCCGTAAAATATCTGTTCCCAGGGACCAAAATCCATTTGTCCGCCGGTTACCGCAACAACGACTTCCCTTCCCATGAGAGTGCGTTTTATATGAGCATCGGCATTGTCTTCGAATCCGTTGTGTTTATACTGGCTGTATGGTTTCTCGGGCGCAAGCTTTTCAAGCCATACTTCAAAATCGTGATGAAGACCTGATTCATCATCATTGATAAAAACCGAGGCGCTGATATGCATCGCATTCACAAGTATCAGTCCCTCTTTTACACCTGACTCCTGCAGGCATCTTTCAACCTGCCCGGTAATGTTTAAAAAAGCACGGCGGGTAGGTATTTCAAACCAGAGTTCTTTACGATAGGATTTCATAATAAAAAAGGTTTTACCACGAGTAACACGGATTAAATCCGTGTAAATCCGTGTAATCCGTGGTGAAAAAATTAAAGTAATTTCATGTCGGCTAGTATTCCCTGGATTCTTTGATCCAAAACTTTCTCTGTTTCTTCTAATTTAGCTTCTGATTCCGGTTTTGCATTCACACTGAAATAAAATTTAATCTTCGGTTCCGTACCTGATGGTCTGACAGATATTTTGGTACCATCTTCGAGGAAGAACTGTAACACATCGGACTTCAGAAGATCAATCTCTGTTTTCTGACCGGTAAGGCAATCTGTAGAAATAAGGTTTTCGAAGTCGTTGATCTTAACCACTCTGCTGTTGTTGATCAGAGCAGGAGGATTGCTCCTGTAACCCTTCATCATTGCCTTGATCTCATTTGCTCCCTCGGCTCCCTTGCGAACGATGTTCACCAGCTTCTCCTTATATAACCCATATTCAAGATAGATATCCGTAAGAAGCTCATATAGTGTCTTGCCTTTGCTTTTTGCCCAGGCTGTGATCTCAGCAACCAGCGCACATGAAGCAACAGAATCTTTATCCCTTACATATTCACCCGGCAGGAAGCCATAGCTTTCTTCACCGCCTCCGATGTATTTCTTTTTACCCTCAAGTTTCCGTATCAGCTCTGCAAAAAACTTGAAGCCTGTAAGAACATTGTAACATTCAACTTTATTCTTCTCAGCTATCCTGTCCATCAGATCGGTAGTTACTATCGTCTTGATAATGTACTCGTTGCCTTTGATCTTCTTCAGCTCCCTGTATTGTGTTATGATGTAATATACCAGCAGAACGCATGTCTGGTTTCCGTTAAGAAGGATAAATTCACCCTTTTTGTTTCTGCAGGCAATTCCAAGCCTGTCAGCATCAGGATCAGTGGCCATCACCAGGTCGGCATT
The DNA here is from genome assembly GCA_025454755.1 of Bacteroidales bacterium. Classification (GTDB taxonomy): domain Bacteria; phylum Bacteroidota; class Bacteroidia; order Bacteroidales; family VadinHA17; genus LD21. Next base: position 5,870 of record JALONV010000037.1, read on the forward strand.
TGTTGCAATTGCTTTTTCAATTGCCATTTTAAGAGCACCTGCCTCTTCAGGATTAGGTGATTTAACGGTCGGAAAATTACCATCCGGATCATTCTGTTCAGCCACACTTATGATATTTTTAAAACCGAACATTTTCAATGCTTCCGGAACAAGCTTCCATCCTGTCCCGTGAATGGGAGTATAGACAATCCCCGTGTCACTGAATTTTTTTATTATTTCAGGGTTAAGTGTCATTTTATGAACCTCTTTCAGGAAGATCTCATCGGTCTCTTTTCCAATTATCTTTATACTCTCTTTCCTGCCGTTAAACTTGATCTCACTTACAGATTTTATATTCCGCACCTCCTCAATTATTCCTTCGTCATGAGGTGCAACTACCTGTCCTCCATCGTTCCAGTATGCCTTATAACCGTTATATTCCGGCGGATTGTGTGAAGCCGTTATCACAACTCCGCTCTGGCATTTATAATGACGGATGGCAAAAGAGAGTTCGGGAGTCGGCCTCAGTGATTCAAAGAGGTAAACCTCAAAACCGTTAGCTGAAAATATGTCGGCGGCAGTTACTGCAAAGAGTCTGCTGTTGTTGCGGCAGTCATGCGCTATTGCAACACTTATACCCTTTGTCCCGCACTGTTTGGTTATATAGTTTGAAAGCCCCTGGGTTGCCATGCCAAGGGTGTAAATGTTCATCCTGTTGGTGCCTGCACCCATTATGCCTCTAAGTCCCCCGGTGCCGAATTCAAGGTCCTGGTAAAATGCATCAATTAACTTCTTTTCATCTTTCTCAAGCATCTCGCGGACCTCATTGCGGGTTTCCTCATTGAATTCATTTCCGAGCCATGCCCGGGCTCTGCTGCGGATTTCTTCAATTGGGAACATATTGATATGTTTTATATTAACTGATTGATGCATCTTTTCAAACTCTCTTTCCAGTGAGGTATTTCCAGATTGTAGTATTCCTTTATCTTGCTTTTATCGAGAACAGAATAAAATGGACGCTTTGCTGCAGACTTATATTCTGCAGACAGGATGGGATTCACCTTGCAGGTCAGACCTGCTTCTTCGACAATGGCTGCTGCAAAATCGTACCAGCTGCAAACACCCTCATTGGTATAATGATAGATCCCTGCAGTGAATGCAACCTGATTCCTGATAACTGAAGAAATAACGTTCATTACAGCTGCAGCAAGGTCGGCAGCCCAGGTTGGGGTTCCTGTCTGGTCGAAGACAACACTTAGAGAATCATTCTGTTTTGCCTTCGACATAATTGTCTTTACGAAATTGGCGCCGTAAGATGAATAGAGCCAGGATGTTCTGATGACCATCGAATGATTATGAAGCAGGGCAGCCTTTTCACCTTCAAGCTTCGATCTGCCGTAAGAGGTCAGGGGATCAGGAACAGCATCTTCATTATACGGGATATTTGCATTTCCGCTGAATACATAATCAGTAGAAATGTGTATAAACCTGCAATCAGATCCTTTTATCGATTCTGAGATATTCCGCACAGCGGTGCTGTTGATCGACATTGCCTTCCCGGGTTCTGATTCTGCTTTATCGACAGCGTTGTATGCAGCACAGTTTACAATCCAGTCCGGATTATTTTTTTTAATGAAATCCGCAGTTTTAATCTTATCTGTTATGTCCAGCTCCCCAATATCTGTAAAGATGAAATCGTAGCCGTAGTAGCTCTTTGATATATTTCTGAGCTCGCTTCCGAGTTGTCCGTTTGCTCCGGTTATCAGTATAACTGCCATCGCACTTAAATATTTAGAAATTATTATCGGCTTTACTGAGAGGAGGATTCTTCATATCCTTTTCGCTGATTACCGGGGGGATAGTACCAAGTTTCCAGTCAATGGCAAGACCGGGATCATTAAGAGCTATTCCTCTTTCCGAGAGCTTGTTATAGATGTTGTCAACCTTATATAGTATTACTGCCACATCGCTGAGGACAGAAAATCCGTGAGCAAACCCTTTCGGAATAAAAAGTTGTGTTTTATTTTCCGAGTCGAGTTCTATCCCAAACCATTTCCCATAAGTTGAAGAATCTTTGCGCATGTCGACGGCAACGTCAAAGATACTGCCTTCAATTACCCTTATAAGCTTTGCCTGATCATGCGGGCGAAGCTGGTAATGAAGCCCGCGGATCACACCTATTGATGATCTTGATTCATTGTCCTGCATAGGCAGGAAATCAATACCTGCATTCCGGTATGCTTCAGCATTGAAGCTTTCAAAAAAATAACCTCTGCTGTCGGTAAAAACTTCAGGTTTTATTACCAGCAGGCCATTGAATCCGGTTTTTATTATCTCCATATTTAATTATGACCTTCCAAAATACTTATATCTTCAGAGGCAATCCTTAACAGGTACTTGCCGTACTGGCTTTTCTTAAAAGGCTGTGCAAGTTCAATAAGCTGTTTTTTGTTTATAAATCCCCTTTTGAAGGCAATCTCCTCGATGCAGGATGCTTTTAAACCCTGTCTTTGCTCCAGAGTGGCAATGAAGTTAGCTGCCTGAAGCAGACTTTCATATGTTCCGGTGTCGAGCCAGGCTATCCCCCTGCCCATGAGTTTCACCTCAAGCGAACCCTCCTTAAGATAGAGCCTGTTAAGATCGGTAATTTCAATTTCTCCGCGTGCCGACGGTTTGAGCGATTTAGCTTTTTTTGCGACGCTGTTATCATAAAAATATAGTCCTGTGACTGCATAGTTAGACCTTGGCCTTAGAGGTTTCTCCTCAATGGAGACAGCTTTGCGATTCTTGTTAAATTCGACAACTCCGTACCTTTCGGGATCGGTGACATAATAGCCAAAAACACATGCACCCTTTTTAAGCTTTGCCGTTTGCAGAAGGACATCCCCAAATCCATGGCCATAAAAGATATTGTCGCCCAATATCATGCAGACTGTGTCCTTGCCTATGAATTTCTCTCCAATTATGAATGCCTGTGCAAGTCCATCGGGTGATGGCTGCTCTATATAGCTGAATTTAAGTCCCAGCGATTTGCCTGTCCCGAGCAGATCGCGGAATCCCGGAAGATCGCGCGGGGTGGAAATGACAAGTATGTCACGAATGCCTGCCAGCATCAGGACCGATAACGGATAATAGATCATCGGCTTATCATAAACTGGCAGCATCTGCTTGGAAATTGTATGTGTGATCGGGTAGAGTCTGGTGCCCGAGCCCCCGGCGAGTATAATTCCTTTCATAAACTCTATTTTTGGCCCCCCAACTCCCGCCTAAGCGGGACTAATGGGTGGTTTAGTTATTACATTTCATACACAATTTAAGCCCCCTTCAGGGGGCAATCATCAGCCAACTGGCTGATGATGGGGGCCGCCTATCTCCTTCCTATCCCAAAGTACTTAAACCCCAATTTCTTTACATCTTCCGGATTATAAATATTACGGCCGTCGAATATCACTTTTGCATTCATAATCCCTGCCATTTTTTTGAAGTCGGGAAGATGGAACTCCGCCCATTCAGTCATCAGCACCATTGCATCAGCTCCCTTCAATGCTGCATAGGGGTCGCCGGCAAGAAGGATCCTCTTTCCAAGCACTTTCCCGGCTTCATTCATTGCAGCAGGATCGTAAGCCCTTACTTGTGCGCCCTCCGTAAGAAGTTTCTCAATAAGATAGATCGAGGAAGATTCCCTTATATCGTCGGTTTTTGGCTTAAAGGAGAGACCCCAGATACCAATAATTCTGTTTCTGAATTTATTCCCGAAATGTTTCGCCATCTTATTGAAAATGACTTTTTTCTGGTAGTCATTAGCTTTTTCTACAGCCTTTATAACATTTAGCTCATAGCCTTTGTCGTGTGCAGTTTTAATTATAGCTTTTACATCCTTAGGGAAGCACGAACCTCCATAACCTGTTCCGGGGTACAGGAATTTGCTTCCGATCCTGGAATCACTCCCTATGCCTTTTCTGACATGATTGATATCGGCGCCCAGAATATCGCACAGGTTGGCTATTTCATTTATGAAGCTTATCCGTGTTGCCAGCATGGCATTAGCGGCATATTTGGTGATCTCTGCTGATGCAATGTCCATGAAGAGTATAGGATGGTTATTGAGTACGAAAGGCATGTACAGGCTTTTCATAATCCCTTCTGCCCTGTCATTATCGACACCTATTACGATCCTTTCGGGTTTCAGAAAGTCATCGACAGCAGCACCCTCTTTAAGGAATTCCGGATTAGAAGCTACGTCAAACTGCACTTTCGATTTACGTTTGGCGAGCGAGGTGATGATAGCTTTTCTTATTTTCTCTGATGTTCCTACCGGGACGGTGCTTTTTGTGACAACCACCGTATAAGCTTTTATCGCTGATCCAATCTCTTCTGCCACTGCGATTACATGCCTCAGGTCGGCGCTTCCGTATTCTCCCGGAGGAGTTCCCACTGCAATGAAAATGACCTCTGCCTCGTCGATGCCCTTTTTGAGGTCGGAAGTAAAGAAGAGCCTTTTCTTTTCCATATTCCTTCTCATCATATCTTCGAGGCCTGGCTCATAGATGGGAACAGCCCCCTCATTCAGCTTTTTTATCTTGCTTTTATCCTTGTCGATACAGGTTACCGTAACGCCGCTCTCAGCAAAACATGTTCCTGTTACAAGTCCCACATATCCTGTTCCCACAACTGCGATTTTCATAAAAGTTATTTACGATTTTAATTTGAGTGATATGCAAAGATAATATAAGCTGTGAAATTCGGAAATTCAGAGAGAGGCTACAGGCTTCGGGCATCGGGCATCAGGCTTTTGCTCCTGACGCCTGGTGCCTGACGCCGGTCGCCCGTTATAATCCGATGAAAATCTTTCATTTATTGCAATATTTCAAAATAATAATTTTATCTTTGCACACCATTTTTTCAATATAATGTCTAACATATTAATTATTAGTTTGTTTAAATTACGATTATGACTGAAAGCAAGAAGAAAGCGACCAAGAAAGAGGTTGTTGAAAAAGAAGAAAGCCCAAAGCCTGTAAAGAAGGCGAGGGTTATTAAAGAGACAAAAGAGAAACTCATTGAGGAAGCTCTTGAAGAAGAATTAATTCCTGAAACAGAAGTAAAGGTAAAAGCACCTAAGAAAGTTAAGGAGGCAGTAGAGGCAGCAGAGGCTGTAGAGGCAGCTGAAGAAATTAAGATTGAAGAAAAGAAGACAAAGAAGGAAAAGAAAGAAGCAGTCACGGCTGAAACTACACAGTTGAACGAAGAATTTGACTGGAACAGCTATGAAAGTGATGAGCTGAAGAGCTCTCCAAAGCACAAGGAATACGAAGCCATGTACGATGAGACACTTTCGACGGTAGCCGTTGACGAGGTTGTACATGGTACTGTAATCCAGATGACTTTGCGCGAAGTCGTTATCAACATAGGTTATAAATCGGAAGGCGTGGTGAGCCTCAATGAATTCCGTTATAATCCGAACCTCAAGGTTGGTGATACCGTGGAGGTATATGTTGAAAGTCAGGAAGACAAGAAAGGACAACTTCTCCTTTCACATAAAAAAGCACGTGCAATCAATTCATGGGACAGGGTGAATGCATCTCTTGAGAAGGACGAGATCATCACAGGTTACATCAAGTGCCGCACCAAAGGCGGTATGATAGTAGATGTATTCGGCATTGAAGCATTCCTGCCGGGTTCACAGATCGATGTCAAGCCTATACGCGACTATGACGTATTTGTAGGCAAGACAATGGAATTCAAGGTTGTAAAGATCAACCAGGAATTCAAGAACGTTGTTGTTTCGCACAAAGCTCTGATTGAAGCTGAACTTGAACAGCAGAAGAAAGAGATCATTGCAAAACTTGAAAAAGGACAGGTTCTTGAAGGAACCGTTAAAAATATTACTTCATATGGTGTATTCATAGATCTCGGCGGCGTTGATGGACTTATCCACATTACCGACCTGTCGTGGGGCAGGGTAAATCACCCTGAGGAGATCGTCAAGCTCGACCAGAAACTCAATGTCGTCATCCTTGATTTCGACGACGACAAAAAGAGGATCGCTCTCGGTCTGAAACAGCTGACTCCTCATCCATGGGATTCGGTTGATCCTGACATGAAGATCGGCGACAAGGTCAAAGGAAAAGTCGTTGTTATGGCTGATTACGGAGCATTTGTGGAAATAGCTCCGGGCGTTGAAGGTCTTATCCATGTTTCTGAGATGTCGTGGTCGCAGCATCTGCGCAGCGCTCAGGAATTCATGAAAGTAGGCGATGAGGTTGAAGCCGTGATACTTACACTTGACAGGGCTGAAAGAAAAATGTCGCTTGGAATCAAACAGCTCAAACCAGATCCATGGCAAAATATTGATGAAAAATATACAGTTGGCTCAAAGCATACTGCCAAAGTCAGGAATTTTACCAACTTCGGTGTTTTTGTTGAGATTGAAGAAGGTGTAGACGGGCTTATACATATTTCAGACCTCTCCTGGACGAAAAAGATCAAGCATCCTGCTGAATTCACAGCCATTGATGCAGAGATTGAAGTGGTTGTCCTCGAGATCGATAAGGAAAACAGAAGGCTGAGCCTTGGACACAAGCAGCTTGAAGAGAATCCGTGGGATGTATTCGAAGGTCTCTTTACAGTTGATTCAGTTCATGAAGGTACCGTAATGGAGGTTTTCGACAAGGGTGCAGTCATTGCACTTCCCTATGGTGTTGAAGGATTTGCCACGCCGAAGAATCTTGTTAAGGAAGACGGTTCTATTGCAAAAGTTGATGAAAAACTGAATTTCAAGGTGATTGAATTCAACAAATCAGCGAAAAAGATCATCGTTTCGCACAGCAGGACCTTTGAAGATGAAAAGAAAGCCGCTGAGGCTCCTGCAAGGAAGCCTGAAGGCGAAACATCAAAGAAAACAACAAGAAAGGCCAAGCCAAATGTTGAAAAAACCACCCTTGGTGATATTACACAGCTGGCAGCGCTGAAAGAAGAAATGGAAGAAAAAGAGAATAAAGCTTCCAAGAAATAGAAATATTTTTTAAATTAGAGGCAGTCAAAAACCAATACTATGGATTTCAATATTGAAAGCCGGAATAACAGCACCGTAATTCAGATCCAGTCGGAGAAGCTAGATACTCATATAGCTCCTGCCCTGAAATCTGAACTTGTGCTGGTTTCAGGCAAGGGTGAAAAGAATATTATCCTTGACCTTGAAAAATGCCAGTACTGCGATTCTTCAGGTCTGAGCGCTATCCTTGTAGCCAACAGATTATGCAAAAATGCAGGTGGTACCTTTGTTCTCTGCGGACTAAATGAAGCTGTAGAACGCCTTATCACCATTTCTCAGCTGGATACTGTCCTTACAATTACCGGAACAGTAGCTGATGCAGAAAAAATGATATCCTGATGTAGTCTGCGGTGCAGAATGCCGATGAAATTAACAATACTTGGCAGTAGTTCTGCATTGCCAACATCAGAAAGATTTCCATCCGCTCATGTGATCAATGCACATGAGCGGTTGTATTTAATAGACTGCGGAGAAGGCACCCAGATGCAGCTTCGCAGGAACAAGATACGGTTCGGCAAGATAAATCATATCTTCATCAGCCATCTGCATGGCGACCATATCTTCGGCCTGTATGGTCTTCTTTCCACTTTCAGCCTGATGGGCAGGGTGACGCCAATACATCTCTATGCCCCTGAGAATTACAGCAGCATCCTGATTTCACACCTGAACGATTTCGACATACATCTTAATTATGAAATAGATTTTAATCCTCTTTCCGGAAAAGATCCCATACAGATCCTCGATGATAAATACATCACTGTCGCTTCATTCCCTCTCGACCACCGGGTACCTGCCTTCGGTTTTATTTTCAGGGAAAAACCTTACGACAGGAACATAATCAAGGAATCTATTGAAAAGTATAAAATCCCCGGAGTCAGGATCCCTGCCATAAAGAAAGGAGAGGATTTTTTTACCAGTGACGGCGAGGTAATCAGAAATGAAGATATTACAATACCCGGGAAAGAACCTCTTTCATATGCATATTGCAGTGATACCAGATATTTTAAGAGACTGGCCGAATTTGTAAGGAGTGTCGATCTTCTATATCATGAAGCAACATTCGACAGTAGCATGGATGAACTTGCCATGATAACCGGACATTCAACAACATCGGATGCAGCAAGAACAGCTGACAACGCGGGTGCTAAAGCCCTGATGATCGGCCATTTTTCAGCCAGGTACAGGGACATCAAACCCCTGGTTGCAGAGGCAAGAACGATTTTCCCCCGAACTTTCGCTGCCATAGATGGAGAGACCTATGATCTCGAGGTCATAGATCATTGGTAATAAAAGAATACATATCTTTGAGCTCTTTTAAGAAAAATAAAAATTGCAGGACAAAATCCTTATACTAGATTTCGGATCACAATACACACAGCTGATCGCAAGAAGGATCAGGGAACTGAACGTGTATTGCGAGATCTACCCTTTCAATAATTTTCCTGCACCCGACAGCAGTGTCAGGGGCGTAATTCTCTCCGGCAGTCCCTCATCGGTGAGGGATGAAAATGCTCCGATACCTGACCTGAAGGATGTTAAGGGAAAGATGCCATTGCTGGGTGTATGCTATGGTGCACAATACCTGGTTCATGGCTTTGGCGGAGAGGTACTTCCTTCGGGAACCAGGGAATATGGAAGGGCAAACCTGGTTTCAATAAATACTAATGATTCTTTGTTTAAAGGAGTTACGAAGGGAACTCAGGTATGGATGTCGCACGGCGACACCATTGCAAAGTGGCCTGACAATTATGAGATCATCGGATCAACAGCCGATGTAAAAGCGGGCGCTTTTCATGTAAAAGGTGAAGCAACCTGGGGGATACAGTTCCACCCTGAAGTCTATCATACAACTGAGGGAAAAAATATACTGGAGAATTTTGTTTTTGCCATCTGCGGTTGTAAAAACGACTGGACTCCCGGATCATTTGCTGAAACAACAATCTCAAATCTGAAAAAGCAGATCGGCAACGACAAGGTCATCCTCGGACTTTCGGGAGGTGTTGATTCATCGGTGGCTGCATCACTGCTTAATAAAGCTATAGGTCAGAACCTTACCTGCATCTTCGTCGATAACGGTCTTTTACGGAAGAATGAATATAATAAGGTACTGGAATCGTACCTTGGACTTGGCCTTATTGTTGACGGTGTAAATGCCGTCGACAGGTTCCTTGATGCACTTGAAGGAGTGAGCGATCCGGAGCAAAAGAGGAAGATCATCGGCAAGACGTTCATAGATGTATTTGAAGAAGAGGCCCATAAGGTAAAAGATGTAAAATGGCTGGCACAGGGAACCATTTACCCCGACGTTATTGAATCGGTTTCTGTAAACGGACCCTCTGCAACGATAAAGTCGCATCATAACGTCGGAGGATTACCGGAAAAAATGAACCTGAAGGTTGTCGAACCCCTGAGACTGCTTTTCAAGGATGAAGTCAGAAAGGTCGGAACGGCTCTCGGACTACCCGACATCATTCTGAAAAGGCATCCATTCCCCGGACCGGGACTGGCAATAAGGTTGCTGGGTAAAATCAGCAGGGAGAAGCTGGAAATGCTTAAGGAAGTTGATGAGATATTTATTGAAGGACTCAGGAAAAATAAACTTTATGATTCAGTCTGGCAGGCAGGAGCAATACTTCTTCCGGTGCAATCGGTGGGGGTGATGGGGGATGAGAGGACTTATGAATATGCGGTTGTTCTCAGAGCAGTAAACTCTACCGACGGCATGACGGCCGACTGGTCGCATCTGCCTCATGAATTCCTGGGTGCAATTTCGAATGAGATAATAAACAAGGTAAAAGGCATAAACAGAGTAGTATACGACATAAGTTCAAAACCTCCCTCAACTATAGAGTGGGAATAGAAACAAAAGGGCACATTTATTGTTAGGAATTATAAAATATCCGTATGAAGATTTATAAAATTACTATAGCATCAGCCATAATCATTGCCGGCTTTTTTACTCAGAATGCCGCAGCCCAGCAGGTTCTGACTGAAGAGACATTCAAGGTCGGAAGGACGCTTGCCCTTATTGATGCAAGCTATGTCGACTCGGTGAATGTCAACAAGCTCGCCGAAGACATGATAATATACACACTCAAGAAGCTGGATCCGCATTCAACATATATTTCGGCAAAAGATGTCAGGGAGATGAACGAACCTTTGCAGGGCAACTTTGAGGGCATAGGCATCCAGTTCAACATCCTGCATGATACATTATTAGTCATTGAGCCAATTGCCGGCGGTCCTTCTGAAAAGGTAGGACTGCATGCAGGCGACCGGATAGTGACAATAAATGGCGAGAAAGTTACAAATATCGGGATGTCAACAGCCGGAGTATACTCCAGGCTCAGGGGACCGAAAGGCACAATAGCCAATCTGACAATATTCCGGAAGGGAGAAAAGGAATTGCTCGATTTCACAATAACGCGCGACAAAATACCGATCTTCAGTCTCAATGCTGCATATATGCTCGATGATCAGACCGGTTATGTGAAGCTGGATAAGTTCTCTGCCACTACTGAAAAAGAATTCAGGGAGGCTCTTGTTAACCTGAAAAAGAGCAAATTCAAAAATCTGATCATTGACCTTCGTTCGAACGGAGGAGGATATATGCTTGCTGCAACTGACATGGCAGATCATTTCTTTGCCGACCAGAGGCTTCTGGTATATCTGATAGGAAGAAAAACCCCGCGGCAGGACTTTAAATCCACCGGGACAGGCGATCTGTCAAATACCAGGGTAGTTGTTCTGACTGACGAGAATTCAGCCTCGGCCAGCGAAATATTCGCAGGTGCAATGCAGGACTGGGACCGCGGTGTCATAATTGGGAGAAGAACATTTGGCAAAGGTCTGGTTCAGAACGGCTACTATCTTACAGATGGATCAATGATAAGACTGACAATTGCAAGATATTATACACCCACAGGACGTTCCATACAAAGCTCCTATAAGGATGGCTATGACAAGTATATGACGGATTTCTTTAAGAGATACACCAAAGGAGGTGAGATATTTTCACCTGACAGCATTCCCCTGCCTGATACCCTTAAATATAAAACCCTTGTCAGCAAAAGAATCGTATACGGAGGCGGAGGAATCATTCCCGATGTCTTTGTAGCCCAGGACACTTCTTTCCTTTCTGAATACTACAGAGCTCTTTTCCGCAAGGATATCTTCAGGTCATTCACTCTTGAATATGCCGATGCCAACAGGGCAATGATAAATAAAGAATACAGGAATTTTGATGATTTCAGGAATCGGTTCGTTTTCACCAGCGACGAACTCAGGTCATTCATAAAAAAAGGCGAGGATGCAGGAATTAAGTACAATGACGATCAATACAAACATTCAGAAGAGGAGATTTTGCTGATATTAAAAGCTCTGGTGGCAAGCAATATATGGCAGATAAATGAATATTTCAGGATTATCAATCAAAATGATACCGTCATCGAAAAAGCCTTACAGATCATCAATGACGGCAACACCTATAACAGGATCCTGGGATACCAGAAGTAGTTAATTTGTCTTTTCGGTAGTGTAGACTACCTCAACATCGTAGGTAATGGTCTCATGTGTAGTTGTTGAGAATTCAGACCAGGAAAGAGTATTACCATCAACCGAAATATTTTTCCATAACATGTTGGTGTTGCCATTCTTAACCGTCATTGTATTTCCACTGAGTGTAAAGGTAAGGATGGAAAAAACCTCCCCATTCTGATATATTATTATACCGCCGCCTGTTGTAAACTCGAATGCCAGCTCATTTGCCTCATAGTAGAAGAGATACTCATATTTAGGATCATTCTGAAGAGTGAAGATCTGTCGTTCTGTCTTGACTTCCCACTTGCCAATTATCAGTTCGCTTAAGGGTTTTTCCTTTTCACATGATGTGAAAGTAATGGAGATCAGGGCTGATACAAACAGGCAGGCAATATATCTTGTTATTTTCATTACAGAGGTTTTATGATTTGACAGCAAAGAAACAATAAATATTCCGGCTTGTTAATATCAAATGATTATTTTTGGTGTATGGCGACATTAAAACCTGTAGAAAAGTTTCAATGAGATTTATTGCGAAAACACTTTACGGTCTTGAGAATGTTCTTACAGAAGAGTTGAAAGAGCTTGGTGCTGAGGATATTAAACCAGCGAACCGGGCAGTCCTCTTTTCAGGGGATCTGGAATTGCTGTACAGGGTGAATTATTGTTCAAGATGCGCGCTTTCAATTCTGGTCTCAGTTGATGATTTCAGGATCAGGTCAAAGGATGATCTTTACAACAGAACTTTAAAGATTGACTGGTCATCAGTATTAAATCCGGATTCCACCTTTTCGGTAGTGACGGTTGTAAACTCGAAGCTCTTCGTACATACAGGTTACCCGGGATTGATTGTGAAGGATGCAATTGCCGATCATTTCAGGAAGAATACAGGAAGAAGACCCTCTGTCGATACGAATGATCCGGATGTGATGATTAATCTGCATATCAGCAACGACAGCGTAAATCTTTCAATTGATTCCACAGTGGTGCCTCTGTTCAAGAGAGGATACAGAAAAGCGCAGGGTGCGGCTCCTCTGAATGAGGTTCTCACAGCGGGCATACTAAAGCTGTCGGGATGGGATGGCACATCGCCTCTTTATGATCCCATGTGCGGTTCGGGGACGATATTGATAGAGGCGGGCCTCATGGCATGTCATATTCCGCCAGGCAGATCAAGACCATTTTTCGGTTTCAGCAGGTGGAAGAACTATGATGTTGAGCTGTTCAGCAAGGTAAAAACTGTGTGTGATGGCAGGATTACCGGTCTTAATATCAGTATTTCAGGTGGAGATATTTCGGAACAGGCTGTTTCACAGGCCATTGAAAATATAAACAGTGCGGGATTATCAGGTAAGATTACAATTGAGTTACAGGATTTTAAGGACGCCCACGGACATGGTGCAGGGGAGTATCTGGTATTCAATCCGCCTTATGGACAGAGGATAAAAGCTGAAGAGATTGAGAACCTCTATAGAACGATAGGCTCATCGTTGAAGCACAATTTCCCGGGCTGCAAGGCATGGATAATAACTGCAGGGAAGGAGCCGATTAAGAATATCGGGCTTAAGCCAAAGGTGAAATATGCACTTTATAACGGATCCATAGAATGTATCCTTGCCGGGTATGAGCTATACCAGGGCACCAGAAAGCTAAGAGCAGAATGAAATCACCATAAAAATGTCATTTATCACCATAATTGCATACTTTTATCAAAAAAAAGCCTTTAAATTTATAAACCACAATATGGCAAGTTATAATTTTGTAACTTCATATTTTTATTATATTTGTTATCGGAAAAGCAAGACCTCATCCAAAAAGAAGCTTAAATGGGCTTTGATATAGAGAATTACATAAACGACAAGGATAAGAGCAATGTGATCCTTTTTTACAAGGGGAATGTTGATTCCGACGTCATCAATCATGTTCTTGATACGGTTGAGGATAAGATGGTTGAGGTCAACGAGCAATCGAAGCTCAGGAAAAAAGTCTATAATGTTCTTGTCGAAAGCCTGCAGAATCTTTATCATCATGTAGATAAGGTTCCTGAAGATTTCGAAGATCAGTCGGCAGATAAGTTTGGTATGCTTGTTGTACAGAAGGTCGACAGCGGTTATAAAATAATAACCGGGAATTTTGTACATGCCGAAAATATTGATAAACTCGAAGAGAAGATCAAAAGGATCAACAGGTCGAGCCACGAAGAGATCAAGGAACTATACAAGTTCATACTCAATCACCAGCGGATATCTGCCAAGGGAGGCGGAGGGCTTGGTCTGGTTGATATTGCCAGGAAAACAGGCAATAAACTGGAATATTCATTTAAGGAATATAACGATAAATATTCCTTCTTCTACCTCGACATACTGGTAGATGAAAGGGAACAATCATGATAAACATAAAACAAACTATAAAATTTTGACAAAATGGAACCGATCATTATCGAAGGAACACCGAAAACCCCGACTGTAAAATTTGACGCAACAGAAGGTGTATTTGAAATCAAGGGACGCTCAATTCCTGAAAACTCAGTTGAATTCTATAAACCTCTTGTCGACTGGCTCGACAGCTATAAGGAGACACCGCTGACAAAAACTGTGGTGAATATCAGGCTTGAGTATTTTAACACAAGCTCGTCAAAATGCATTCTTGATGTGTTCAAGAAGCTTGAAGCGATTCATAAGGCCAAGAATGAAGTCGAGGTAAACTGGTATTACGAGGAAGACGACGAAGATATGCTCGAAGCCGGCGAGGATTATGAATCCATCATCAGGGTACCATTCAAGATGATTGAGATAGTTGAATAAATACTATTATGAAAAAACTTAAGAGGGGCTGTGAAGCCCCTCTTTAGTTTATAGTTAATCGGAACCTTTCATTTTCTTGCCCATAGCAACTTCCCCCGAATCAAGCAGCTTCTTCAGCATCCTGAAATAAAGAGCAAAATAGAAAAGAATGGTAATTGCCCACATCACAATTATATTGACAACGAACGTGTCGACAGGCTTCCCGAAAAGATTTTTATAGGGTGCATAAAAATGCGCCTTGACGAGATTTTGCTTAGGATCCATATAAATCGGGTCGAGCTTCTGTATATATTCATTCTTGAATTCAATAGTCTTGTAAATCTCATTTTCGTTCGTTACAAACTC
>JALONV010000106.1 GCA_025454755.1 Bacteroidales bacterium
CCAAAGGTAAAATCCTCCCCCTTCCCGTTTTTAAGTTCCGATGTGTCTTTCCTGGAGTCAAACTCATTTACATAGCTGTAACCTCCGATTCCGACAATGGAAAAAGTGCCCAGTTTTGTTTTTCCGGTATTGAACTTGAATGAAGCATCCTGAAAGAAAGGAATGGCATCTATTCCTACCTTGAAACCCATAGCATCGACTATTGCCAGAGTTGAATACCTGTAATTAATAAGGAAGGAAGATCCATTGATAGTCATCGGACCTTCTACCCCCAGTTCAAATCCATTCATCCCGACCTGGGTTACAAATTCATATTTCTGTGTGCTTCCTGAGCGCATTTTAAGATCAAAAACACCACTCATCGCATTACCGTATTCAGCCGGAAATGCTCCGGTAAAGAAATCAGAATTGGTGAGAAGATTATTATTCAGCATGCTTATGGGGCCTCCGCTGGCGCCAAAAGAAGCAAAATGATTTGGATTGGGGATGTCGATTCCGTCAAGACGCCACAGTACACCGAGCGGTGAGTTGCCGCGGATCACAATGTCATTTCTCTGATCAGCCAGCGCTGTGATACCTGCAAAGTTTGAAGCCATTCTTGCCGGATCGCCGATACTGCCGGAATACCTTTCAGTTTCTTCTATTGAAAAGGTGCGCGCTGAGACCGGTGCATTCTGATTGATTGATTCATCTTTTTTAAGTTTATCAGTTACCAGCACTTCATTCAGAGAGATCACCGACTCTTCGAGCTTTATAGTAAGATCAGTCTCCCTGTTTGAGGTAACAAATATATTTTCAAGTGTATTGGAAAGATAACCTATATGGCTTACTTCAACCGACCGTCTTCCGGCTGCTACATTTTCAATTTTGAAATTTCCATCAGCATCTGTTCTGGTCCCAAGCAGTGGATTTGAGTTTTTGATTATCACAACTGCTCCGGCCAGCGGAGCTTCAGTTTGTGAATCCATTACCCTACCCCTTACAGTCTGAGTAAGATCCTGGGCATAGGCATTGATACCAATTATCAGGAAAAGGATAGGGATGACTGATCTTTTCATTGTAATAACAAGTACCCTCGAAAATACAAGTTAATACTTTTTTCACGTAAGTACTTTTGGAAGGATGTTTTTATTTCCGGAGCAGACGAATACCAGGGAACACCAGGACAAGATAAATTTATTTTTTTATTGAAAGTAAACATTAGTGTCCACTTAAATATAATTGATTTTCAACGGCGCATAATTTAGTTCTTTGACCTCTTGCAAATCTTGGTTTGTGAGTAGCTCTTTTAGAGGCGTTTTATAAAAAAGGGAGAGGATTAAAATCTGTATTAATGTTGTTTCCCGCTGATCTCGCTGATTTTCGCAGATACATAATGATTATCAGCGTAAATCTGCGCTATCAGCGTGATCTGCTGGAACTTTTTTTTCGTTTAAACCTATGCTTTCATTTCAAATCGTCACGCTATCATAAAACGCTACAACCTCGATTTATTCAAGATTTCAAAGAAGGATTTTTAATATTTAGTAGACACTAGTGGAAAGTAAATATTGTTTATACCAGAACAGGGAGACATCAGCATATGAATAATTCTCTGTGCTGAATAGTTTTGTATTGTAGAATTTTGCATTGCTCATTTTTGCTCATTTTCTCAATTTCCTCTTTGGTTTTCCAGAAGCCTGAATTATAAGCTGTTGCAAGAAATCTTATTTTTGCTTCTTCATCAGGAAATTCTATTGGGAAATACTTCTCACAGATCTTGAAAAAGGCTATTATGTAATTAAATTCACTCTCCGGATCTTCAAGATCTGCTATGATGGCGCCACGGAATTCGCGTACGTTTTTATATGAACTGCTTTTCTTAAATAATATATTTAAGCGCCAGCCGGGAAGCGACCTGGCCTTCTCCCTTATCTTTTCGGCAAAAGATGGTTTTATCTGAAAAACACCAATCGAGAAATCCGCATAATCATCACCAAGGTTTCTGTAAAGGGTTTTCAGCATCGTGGTTTCCATCTTATCCCTGAGCGCTGAATATCTCACCAGTTCAGGAAAAACGACAGACATTGCCACCGGGTATGAAGAGACTGGGACCGTCCGGGTATATCGGTTCCTGTGATGAAGAGCAGAAAAAAAAGGAATCTGACCAGCCGCATTCCCGGTAATGAGCCTAGAATGATATTTTGCACTGCATCAGCGCATTTCTCTTTGGCGAATAGTACATATATGCCAGGTAAACCTGTCCTCCTGTTTTGATAAGATGCGGATTGAACAGGTCCGTAAGAGTTTTCCCGTCGCTGAACATTATAGTGCCATAGTTATAAACGGCATAGGCGGTGTTGGATGTATTTACGAAAATATCTTTGCTGCCGATATGCTGACTTTTTAGTGCAATTACCTGTTTCCCCTGCAGGTTGTAAATTTTGTCATAAGCAACCATGAGGATATCGTCATATTTCATTTCGCCATCAGGGGCTGCACCGAACTGGCTTGAGAGGTCGAATGTCGCATCGGGTATGTTTGTCACAAGCTTTGGTGTCATGGTTGCAGGACCACCACCTGCCATCATTTTCTGCTGCATCTGCTGTGAATATTTCATTGCCAGCTGCATCCTCTCCTGGTCGCTCTTTGCATTTTTCATTGCTTCATCCATTGCTTTTCCATCCATCTCGGTTGTCACAACATTTTCAACAACCATCGCTGCAAACTTATCCTTTGATCTTGAAATTGTAAAACTGTTTATGTCGCCATATGGGCCATATGAACTGTCGCCAAAAGTTATCAGATACTTGTCTCCCTGTCTGCTGATATAGTTTTTATATCTGATCAATATTTGCTCTTTATCCATTTCCTCATCAGGATTCTCAAATCCTGCAATTTCAGGATCACCGGCCTGAAAGGGCCCCTGCGTAACACCGCCTTTGATGATATAATAATTACCCGACATCTTATCCTGAAGGAGAATGGAGCCGTCATCCATTGTGCTGATATTTGTCTCTTTGTAGTCAAGCTTGAGGGAACCGCCGAATCCGACAATAAGCTCGGCATCATCGCATGCGCAGGATGGCTCCGGATCAGTTTTGGCAGATCCCGAATTGCCGCCGCTCCCGAGGATCTCACTGGCTACGGCTTTCCCTGCTTTTTTCAAGAGATCCTGCGGAAACGCATTATATGAGAAAAGGAGACATATCGTCACAAGCATTATGGTTGAACGCTTCATAATTAAGGATATTGATAAGTTTCAGTTTTTGTTTCTTTCAGCTAAAATTTCCAGGTTTTTTTCAAAGAGATCTGAATTGTATGCAGGGTTGAAATCAGGATTCGGAATAATATCTCCGGTCTGGTGATTGATATAACCTTTTACAAATTTATTGGAGAGCTGATAGATGAAATCTGCATTTTCATTTTTAAACGGGGGGCTTTCCGTAAGGATGTTCTCAACGGAAAAATCCTTAAGCCCCATTCTGTCTATCTCTGATGCATAATGATCAAACAGCTTATCAGCAAGGCAAATGACGATCATATAGTCGCCAAAAGATTTACGGCCATTGTGTTTAATCAGCAGATCGAGCCTGTCGTCAAATACCGGGAGCGCTGTCTTGTAGAATGTATCTGCAAACCTGAAGCCCTCCTTTAGAATATTCTTTGCATCAGCTTCTTCTTTGGTGTAATGGATATATATCCTTGAATCCTTCTGATTTTCAAGAAGAAATCCCAATGGTTTCTCATCAAACAGTTTCTCAATGAAATATGAGCCGTAATGTCCTGCTTTCTTTACCTCCCGGAGAAACTTCATCAGCTCCTCGGAACTCCAGCTCTTTTCAATACCGGAGAAGCGCTTTACGGTTGACTCAATGAACATGTTCTTCTTTGCAAGCTGGATATGCAGGTAAATGATATATCCGATAAGCGCTAAAACTATAACACCAAAGAGAATCTCAAATTCCATGTATTGAAGAAATCAATTGCCAGAGCTCTTAATATACAAAGATATAAAAGTCACAATTATACCGGTATAACTTTTAAGAAACAAAAACTCTGGAGTTAATAAATTAAATAAAAAAGGCCTTAAATATTAAATATATTCATAAAAACAATTAAATTCGCGACTTTAATGAGGGGAAAGGCGCATTTAAATTAATAAATTGAAAAACAACAAAGCAAAATTTGGCCGGATCGCGATCAAGGTTGGAAGCAATGTGGTAACCACGGGCGATGGTTCTCTTAACACCGGGAGAATGCTCCGGCTTGTCGAGCAGATCGCAGTACTGATCAAGCAGGGTTATGAAGTCATACTGATCTCATCAGGTGCAGTTGCGGCAGGAAAGACCGACATTAATCCATCGAGAAAAACCAGTCTGATATCTTCAAAACAGATATGGGCAGCAATTGGTCAGGTGAAGCTTATGTCGAATTATCAGTTTTTATTCGGCAAATATGGCATCGGGGCAGGGCAGGTGCTGGCAGCAAAGGATAGTTTCAGGGACAGGCTGCATTACCTGAATATGAAAAACTGCATCTCTGCCATGCTGGAAAATAATGTCCTTCCGATTATTAACGAGAACGACACCATATCAATAAACGAACTGATGTTTACCGATAATGATGAACTCTCGGGAATGATCTCATCAATGATGGATTGCGGGACACTGATAATTCTTTCAAATGTTGACGGTATTTATACCGGCCCTCCGGGACGGAACGGATCAGAAATACTGAAAAAAATATATGCAGGCACTCACGATATCGATAAATATATCTCAGCATCTACCTCAGAATTTGGACGGGGAGGCATGCTCACAAAATATTCTATTGCAAGGGGAATAGCAAAAGAAGGGATTAATGTTTACATCGCAAACGGGACCCGTGATTCCGTGATCAATGATATTATTAACGAAAAAGATGTCCCATGTACACATATTGTTGCCTCCGCAAAAAGAAAAAATGGTGTTAAAAAATGGCTTTCTCATTCTGATACTTTTGCCAGAGGTATCGTATATGTGAATGATGGAGCCCGGGACGCCCTTCTTTCCGGGCATGCCAGCCTGCTTATGATCGGAGTTTCAAAAATTGAAGGATTCTTTAAGAAAGGAGACATCATAAGGATCTTTGACGAAAGAGGAGATCAGATAGGCATTGGAAAATCGGGGTACGACTCCAGGAAAGCAGAATCATGCCTGGGAGAAAAGCTTAAAATACCTCTGGTACATAATGATTACCTCTTGATAAACAATAAGGAGTAAACCGGCAAAATGAAGTGTCTTACCATATTTGAAAATGCAGCCAAAGCCCTGCAAGAACTAAACCTGATCGATGATGCGGTTATAAGCAGGATGCTTATGCTTCTTGCTGACGAAGCAGAGAGGCAGATGCCATCCATACTATCGGAAAATCAAAAAGACCTGATGCTCATGCAGGAATCTGATCCCCGTTTTGACCGGCTGCAGCTTACACCTGAGCGCATAAAAAGTATTGCCGCAGATATCCGGATAGTTGCCGGTCTTTCTTCACCTTCCGGGAAGATCCTTTCAGAATATATTAAACCAAATGGCCTGGTTATAAAAAGAGTAACCGTTCCTTTCGGAGTGATTGGAGTAATATACGAAGCACGTCCGAACGTCACCTTTGATGTTTTCTCTCTCTGCATGAAATCAGGAAACGTGATCATTCTAAAAGGTGGTTCAGACGCAACAAATTCAAATAATGCGATTACAGGTCTCATTAAAAAAGTGCTGAGACAATGCGGGATCAGTGAACATGTTATCACGCTGATGCCGCCCGGAAGAGAAGAGACTTCAGCGCTCCTGAAAGCACGAGGGTATGTCGACCTGCTGATACCGAGGGGGAGCCGGGAATTAATTAATTATGTCAGGGAAAATGCTTCGGTTCCGGTGATCGAGACTGGTGCAGGAATATGCCATTCGTATTTTGACGAATCCGGAGATGTCGATAAAGGGAGAGCAATTATTAATAATGCAAAAACAAGAAGAGTCAGCGTTTGTAATGCTCTCGACTGCCTGATAATACACGAAAGCCGGCTGAGCGACCTTTCAGATCTTATTGAACCATGCGCCTCTTCGGAAGTGATCATTTACGCTGATAAAAAAGCATTTTCATCTTTGCAGGGGAAATATCCTGTAAAACTTCTGAAACGGGCCTCTTCTGAATCTTTTGGCACAGAATTTTTATCATATAAAATGGCAATTAAAACTGTACCCTCTTTTGCTGACGCGCTTGAACATATTGCAAAATACGGAACCAGGCACAGCGAGGCAATTATTTCGGAAGATGAATCAAGATCTGAAGATTTTTGCCTGATGGTTGACGCCTCGTCTGTCTACACAAATGCTTCGACAGCGTTTACCGATGGTGCTGAATTCGGACTGGGAGCAGAAATAGGAATTTCAACACAAAAACTTCACGCCCGGGGACCAATGGCACTCGAAGCCCTGACCACATATAAGTGGATCATCAAAGGCAATGGCCAGATAAGGCCCTGACCACAGAATATCTGATAACATATTTGTTATGGATCATCAGGATGAAATGATAAAGAAGTATTATAAAAAATTACCGGCAGGAATATCGGAGATAAGAAATATTCTCAGTCATCCAATGACTCTTGCCGAGAAGATCCTCTATTTACATCTTTATGATAAAGAGAGACTCTCATCAGGATATATCAGAGGGACCGATTATGCCGGTTTTGCTCCTGACAGGGTTGCAATGCAGGATGCTACAGCACAGATGGCTCTTCTGCAATTCATGCTCGCAGGGAAAGAAACTTCATCTGTTCCTGCCTCTGTGCACTGCGATCATCTCATTCTTGCAAAGGCAGGAGCGGAAGAAGATCTCAAAAATGCCCGGGCAGCAAACAAAGAAATTTACGATTTTCTGAGATCGGCTTCAGAGAAATTCAATCTTGATTTCTGGGAACCCGGAACAGGGATCATTCATCAGATAGTGTTTGAAAACTATGCATTCCCGGGAGGCATGATGATCGGGACCGATTCACACACACCTACAGCCGGCGGATTGGGAATGATTGCCATCGGGGCAGGAGGCGCTGATGCAGTTGATGCGATGACCGGCATGCCATGGGAACTGAAATGGCCAAAGATCATCGGTGTAAAACTTACCGGCAGGCTGAACGGCTGGGTATCTGCCAAGGATGTTATCCTGAAACTTACAGGAATGCTGACTGTTAAAGGTGCCACAGGAGCCATAATCGAATTCTTTGGTGATGGATGCAAAACCATTTCTGCGACCGGCAAGGCAACTATCTGCAATATGGGCGCCGAAACAGGAGCCACCTGTTCAATTTTCGGATTTGATGAACCAATGTTTGATTTCCTTAAAGCCACCGGAAGAAAGGAGCTGGCAAAACTCTCCCTGTCTGTCAGGGAATATCTTAATGCCGATCCTGAAATCTGGAATGAACCTGAAAAATATTTTGATATTGTTCTGGATATAAACCTGTCGGATCTTGAACCTCATATTAACGGACCTTTCACACCTGATCGTGCTACTCCGCTCTCAAAAATGAAGGAGACCGTTCTGACCAGTAAATGGCCGGAGGTGATTTCCGCAGGATTGATCGGATCATGTACCAACTCCTCATATGAGGATCTCTCACGTTCTTCATCCGTTGTCAGAAATGCGATTGAAAAAAATATCCCTGTCAGGAGTGAACTGAAAATTTCCCCTGGTTCTGAACAGATCAGGCTTGTTGCAGAAAGAGATGGGTTCCTGGATATATTCAGGAAAGCAGGAGCTGAGATCTTCGCAAATGCTTGCGGGCCATGTATTGGACAATGGGAGAGGAAGAGTTCTGAAGAAAACCCGGTTAATTCAATAATTCATTCGTTTAACAGGAA
>JALONV010000038.1 GCA_025454755.1 Bacteroidales bacterium
GGCCAGAGCCTGAACAGCATGCCGTAATTGGGATAGGCAACATTGTCTGTCGTGGCAGTCACCGGCGGAACAAACAACCTGGTGACATCAACCTCAATGAAATTTGTGTTCCTGATGAAAGGCGGAATATATACCTGGTTAAATTCCACGGTCTTCGGCTGAGTGTTCCATGTAACCTTATGTTCATCCCATGGCTCCACAATCTGCTGCAGAACACCTCCAAACCAGGCAATTCCCGAGGCAGGCTGTACTTCGGTGATATATGTGTTGTCGAAGGGGATCGGGATGTCATACGTCAGCCGCAGAATAACTTTCCTGATAATTGCCGATTTTGGCAAAGTATCAAGATTGAACGCTATAAGACTCCTGTTCGACCTCATGACTGTCAGTACCGGCTCACTCAGGAACGTGGCTTCGAAATACTTATGATCACCGAAATTTTTATCGGCATTCAGGTTCGAGATCATCGCATCCTTGCCTTTTTCAGGACCGGGTTGAAGGATTATCTTATGATATTGTGCAGTCCATGGAATTTTCAGGATGAGAGGATTTTCCCTGGTTGTCGCTGCAAGCATCCGTGCGGGGAACTCCATTTTCTGGGGAGGATACCCGTCTTTCTGAAGTATAAAAGTATACACTTCATAGCCTCCTCTTATCAGAAGATGATTTACTGCAGGTTCAAGTTTGAAGGTATAATGCCAGCCGTCAGGAGCATATACGGTGAGTTTTGCAGTGGTGATCTGGATGGGAGCCATTATCCTGGGATCTCCGGGGTCAAGAACTGCCATCACCCAGAAACCGAGAGGCTTGATTATCTGCACGCCGAAATTTGCATAACCGAATTTATCGGGAGTCTGATCTCCCACAACAAGCACCTCAGGAACCACCCTCGTTATTGAAGCCGGCTCGATCTTAAATATGATAGGAAGCGGGCGTTTTGTGAGATATGCAAGCGGAGATCCTGCAAGAGGTGAAGCAAAAACTACCGCCCCTGAAGGATCAATTACCATGAATTTGGTGAGCAGGTACTCACCTGCCTTTATTTCAATGTTTTCACTTACATAGCCATTCCCGAAAATATAAAGCGGGATCAGCTTATCGGTGAAGACAGCATTGCTGTCCATATCTTCAACCGAGATCAGGAGGTGAAACGAAGCAACAGAACTGTCAGCAGCAGTCGATTTAGCATCCTGGTCGGGCATGCTTATGGAGAACTCAATGGTACCTGATCCGGCATTATCGGTCACACTGTTTTCACAGGAAGAGATACCAATAACGGCAAGGATGATCAGGTTAATCCGGAGAAAATTGAATAGTGATTTCATATTCAAGCGGTTAGATTAACGTAGAAAATCAGATTCTATATGATTATAAGACAAAAATTGTGCCGAAATAGTTGCGTAGTACCAGTTATTGTTCAATTGCTTTCTGATACCCCTGTCATCAGCCGGTTGGCTGATGACTGCCCCCTAAAGGGGGCTTAAAATCCATTACAAATTAAGCTGAGTGGTAGGTTTTAGACCCCCTTTAGGGGGGTTGGGGGGTTCTTCATCCTGGCCCACGTATCCTTGAGCGATACCGTCCTGTTAAATACGAGATGCTCCGGAGTTGAATCATAGTCGACGCAGAAATACCCGAGACGCTGGAACTGGAATTTGTCAGGAGGCTTTGCTGATTTCAGCGAGGGTTCGAGCTTGCAGCCTGAAACTATTTTCAGTGAGCCGTGATTAAGGAATTTACGATAGTCATCATCCTTCTGGCCTGCAGGGTCTTCATGATCGAAGAGCCTGTCATAAAGCCTTACCTCGGCATTAACGGCGTGGCGTGCAGAGACCCAGTGAAGAGTTCCCTTTACTTTCTTTTCAGATCCTTCGCCGCTTCGGGTGGAAGAATCATATGTGCAAAAAACCTCTTCAATAAGTCCGGTCTTTTCATTCTTTTTAAACGATTCACATTTAATAATGTATGCTCCCTTTAACCTGACTTCTGCTCCGGGGGCAAGACGGAAATATTTATGAGGAGGATTCTCCATGAAGTCGTCGCGCTCGATATACACCTCATTGCTGAACGGCACTATTCTTTTCCCCGTGCCCTCATCCTCCGGGTTATTAAGGATCTCCATTTCCTCAACTTTGTCTGAGGGATAGTTTGTGATGATGACCTTAAGCGGATCAAGCACACCGAATACCCGCGGAGCTCTCATGTTAAGATCTTCACGTACCGCATGTTCCAGAAGCGAGACATCATTGATGGCTTCTACTTTAGTGTAACCGATTAGATCGATAAACTTCCTTATTGACTCCGGAGTGTAGCCTCTCCTTCGCAGTCCGCAGAGCGTAGGCATCCTCGGATCGTCCCATCCGCTTACTTTTCCTTCCTGTACGAGCTCAAGAAGTTTTCTCTTGCTCATCATGGTATAGGTAAGGTTAAGACGGTTGAACTCTATCTGCCTTGGTCTGTATTCCGATGTCTTCAACTGATCAATAAGCCAGTCGTAAAGCGGCCTGTGAACTTCAAATTCAAGTGTGCACAGAGAGTGGGTGATACCTTCAAAATAGTCGCTCTGCCCATGTGCGAAGTCGTACATGGGATACACTTTCCAGTTTTCACCTGTGCGGTGATGAGGTGATTTTATTATCCTGTAGATTATCGGATCGCGCATGTGCATATTCGGAGATGTCATGTCGATCTTTGCTCTCAGCACACGGCTGCCTTCATCGAATTCACCCTCGTTCATCCTGTAAAAAAGGTCAAGGCTCTCATCTACCGGTCTGTTCCTGAAAGGACTCAGCTGTCCGGGCTGCGAAGGATTTCCCTTTTGTGAAGATATCACGTCGGCAGGCTGATCGTCGACATATGCCAGTCCTCTTCTTATCAGGTCGATGGCGAATTCAAAAAGCTTTCCGAAATAATCTGATGCATAAAATTCCCGGTCTTCCCAGTCAAATCCCAGCCAGTGGATATCCTCTTTGATTGAATCTATATACTCAACTTCTTCCTTAACCGGATTTGTATCATCGAACCTGAGATTGCATTTTCCGCGGTATTTCCGGGCCATTCCGAAATCGAGGCAAATTGCTTTTGCATGACCGATATGAAGATAGCCATTTGGTTCGGGGGGGAATCTGGTATGAATCCTTCCGTTGTTTTTGCCCTCTCTTATGTCGTCAATTATGAACTGTTCAATAAAGCTTACTGAAGGTTTTTGTTCTTCCATTTTTTCCTCGGTCATCCTTTTCTGAATTTAAGAGTACAAAAATAGGATGAATTTGTGTCCATCCTAGTAAAATAATAGTTTTTTCCTTGGTGCTCTTAGTGCTTTACTTTGTGCCCTTTGTGGTTAAATAGTTTTAAAAGCTTAACCACGAAGAGCACAAAGTTCACATGAAGGACACAAAGGGTTTACTTTTCCGGATTGAGGTACTCCTTAAGCGCTTTCACATATTCGGTAAATCTCTGCTTTCCAAGGGGCGTGATCTTGCACAAAGTCAACGGATAGTTCTTCCTGAATTTCTTCACAACGGAAATATATCCTCCATCCTTCAGTTTGGTGATCTGGATACTCAGGTTTCCCGAAGTAGCCTGTGTTTTTTCCTGAAGAAAGGAAAACTCTGCTTCCTCAACACTCATCAGCAGCGACATAACGGCCAGCCTCAGTTGTGAATGAAGAAGCGGATCGAGTTCCTTAAACTGCATCATGGCTATTCTTTCTTTTTAACATGTAACCTGGAATGAGATATCCTGTAAGCATTGCAGCCGGTACGGCCAGCGGAGCAATTCCGGGTCCTCCGAAATGAGCCACCAGGGCCAGGATCCAGAAGGAGGCTGCACCGATGATGAGAGGACGGAATTTAAGGATACAGCCAGATAGGAGAGTTGGCAAAGCTGCCAGAGTCAATATCAATGGAGCGATTGATTCCATACTCTTCCATTCGATAATAAACAGAACGAGCGCTGCAAACATAAATCCTATCCAGGTCCATACATATAACATAGTAGCGTATGTCCACGCTGTCTCCTTACGGCCTTTGACGAATCCGTAAACAAGTGAAACAATAACACCGGGGATTGTAAAATACCAAACATACCAGGGAGAGGCAAAGTCGGTGAATTTGAAAAGGAGGTATTCTGAAAGGCTGCAGAAAAAGATCAACCAGCCCCAGAAGAGGAGGTGAAAGCTGCTCTGACGAATATTTGTTTTCGTCTTGTTTATCATTTCGGTGATGATCTTCAGGCTCTCTTCGCCTGTCATCTGTTTTTCTTCATTTTCCATAATAATGATTACTTTTACATACGGTTAATTAAATTAATATAAATATATTGCAAATATAAACTACTTTACAATATAAACCAAATATTTTTCAAACTATTTTATAAATGGGTCATATTCAGATAGAAGGAATGGAGTTTTATGCCTTTCACGGGCATTTTAAGGAGGAACAGATAGTCGGCAACAGGTTTCTCGTAGACCTGACTATCGAAACTGACCTTGAAAAACCTGCTGAAAGTGATAATTTAAAGGATGCTGTTAATTATCAGAAAGCTTACGAAATCGTCAAATCGGTGATGGAGAAGAAGTCACATCTACTTGAGAATATTGCAGGGAGGATTCTCGATGCATTATATGCTGAAATGGAAGGGATTAAAAAGGCTACTGTAAAGGTCTCAAAGATGAATCCCCCCGTTGGAGGTAAAATTAGTTCAGTGAGCGTGGTCTTATGCAGGTGAGTGATAGCTGCCGCTTTCGGAGAGTCATCAATCTGTTTTATGACTTCTGTAAAGCAATAAAGAGGGGAGCAGAATTATGTCGTAAAGAAGGGCAAGTAAAACATTGACCGAAATAAATACTCCCATAAAGGCTATAGGACGGTAGCTCGAAAAAATCATGACAATGAATCCCCCGATCAGCAACAGAGAAGTTGCGATTATTGGTTTCCCTATGGCAGAAAATGTATTATTTATGGCAGTAATATTATTATTGACTTGCAAATTCTCCTTATAAGTACTGACAAAATGAATAGTGTCGTCAACCGCCATTCCGAACGACACTGAAGCAATCAGAACAGTAGCGACATCAAGCGGTATTTTTAAGAATCCCATTATCCCGATTGTGCAGGCAACCGGAAGGATATTCGGGATGAGGCATAATAAAGCAATCCGGATCTTTTTGTAGAGAATCAGGAAAACACAAAATATAATAATAAAGGTAAAGATGAAACTCCTGACCTGACTGTTTACCAGTCTGTTACTAAGATGAGCAAATACGGGAACCGAACCGGTGAAATGGCATTTAACGCCGCTTCCCCGGAACACCTCTTCCATAACAGTTTCAATTTTCCTCATCAGTTCAAGTTCCTCTTTATCATTTATCCACGATGTCTTAATAGTTGTCCTTAAACTTTTCCCATCCTCTGATACAAATCGTGAAAGCAAAGAAGCTGATTTGTCACTAACCTGCCGTATGCCACCAGGAAGTGATAAACTCTTATTTTTGATCATTCCATAATCGTCAAGAATTGTGATTACAGACTGCCACGATTTTATTTCAGGTAATTCAGCAAGTTTATCCTCAAAACGGTATAATTGCTGAAAATAAGTCTCTGGATATTTAAGAATACTTGTATCCAGATTAAAAACCAGTTCAAAAGGTATAACACCCGAAAACCATTTTTCAGCTTTTCCGCTGGCAACCCTTACCGGATGGTCCTTTTTAAAATATGTTACCTGGTCGGTATTGACCCTTAATTTTGTGATACCAATAACGGACAGGGTAAAAATCACTAAACTGAACAGATAGATACTTTTCCTGTTAGAACTAATGATTTCAGCATAGTTATGGTTTCTTAATGCAGGAATGGAGTTGAAAACAGATTTCCCCGGCTTAATTTCAGAATAAGAGTAAATGACAGGCAGTAAAACGAATGTAAGAATAAATGAAAGCATGACTCCGATAGAAGCAAAAAGGCCGAAGTGCTTTAACGGAATAATACTTGTTATTGTAAAGGCAAAGAGTGCAATGGCGGTGGTAAATGATGAATAGAAACACTTCACGAAAATATTACAGAAATTATGAATGACAGCTTTATTTTTATTATTCAATTTTTCATTAGCAACTATCTGCCCTGATATGAAATGGATTGTATTGGCTATGCTGATAACGAGCAGGATCAGAGGGAGTACGGAGATAACTATATTCAGACTAATGCCAAGAGCTGACATCAGCCCGAGGGTCCAGCAAATAGATAAAAGCGCTATGAAAAGTGGAAGGATTGATTCTCTTAGACGTCTGAATAGCAGGTAATTGAAAAGCAGAAGTATTATTATCGTTATCAGGAGAAAGGTTTTTGATTCCTTACCTGATAATTTAAACAGCTCTTCCTTCAGCGGCACGATTCCGTATATTACAAATTCCCCGTTTGATCCGGAGATGTTCCCGGCAACGCCTTTTACCCTCGCTAACACATCTGACTTCACAGAAGATGAATCGGGAATAATTGTGAAGGATGTCGTTTTAAAATCACCGGAAATAACAAAGTCTGCATAGGTTCTGTAGCTTAATAATCTGTTTTTAAGTCTTTCGGGATGGCTGGTTGCCTTTGGAAGGAGAGGAACCATAGCAGGACCTGCAACAGAGGAAGATGGAATTTTTATGGTTGACAGGCTGATCACATTTTTCACACCCTTTATGGCTTTAAGGCTGTCTGTAATCTGGTAATTAAGCTTTAAGTGAGAATTTGTTGAGAGGCTGTCGGAGTGGTACAATAAAATTATTGATTCATCATTCCCAAAATCCCTGATAAACTCTCTGTATTTTGAATATTCGTCGGATGACCGGTCAATCCATATAGTTAAATCATTAAAGACACGGAGTTTTTTTAATTGTGTTAAGCTTACAGCGGTAATAATGAAGATCAGGATCAGGATGTATATCCTGTTCCGGATTATAAATCGGGCAATGTTTTCAATTTTTATTTTCAACTTTCTATATATTCCCTGATCAGCTTATTTGTCCGGGCAGGAGATTCATACATTAATAAATGACCGCTTCCTTCTATAATATTTATTGTTTTAATTCCACAAATATCCCGGTGATAATATCCCTCTCTCTTAAGATCTGCAACTTTATTGCATCCACCCCAGATCAGAAGAGAATCAGTTATATATGAATTATTTTCCAGGACCCTGCTCAGGGTATAAGTATCAGAGGCAAACAGGAGATTTATTCTGGACCTTGTCTGGCGGGGATCTTTAAACTTCAACAGGTATTTCTTGTAAACAGGACTCAATTTGTCGGGGTGCTGACCAAACAGGATATCCGGGAATCTGTTTCTCAGCGGAGTCTTTGTGAATATTAAACGAATTATTCTCTTCATTCCTGCCTTAAATAGGTTCGATTTGATCCTGAAGAGAAATATCCTGAAAAGGCCGGATGGGATAAGCCTTTCTCCAGGGCAGATATTGATGAGGACCAGCTTGATTACCTTGTGCGGGGAGTGATTTTTATATTTGATGGCAAGCGTTGCGCCAATACAATTTCCTACAATTATCATCTTCTCAACCTTTATTGTGGTCAGGAATACTTCAAGAACCTGAAAGTAATAATCAAGCGAGTATGAGCTTGTACTTTCGGTCGATTCTCCAAAGCCAGGCAAATCGAGGGCTATAACACGATACCAGGAACTAAAATACTCAATCTGTCGTGTCCATGTCTGGAGGAATCCGCCGCCGTTATGGATAAATACCATTGCAACACCTTCTCCTTCATCTATATAGTTGATGGTTACATCCAGACATTTGCATTTCTTTTCAGTTATCATTTAAGTAATCCTTAAGCTTGATTAAACAAATTGCATCCTGAATATTATTTACCTTTTGAATCTCTTCAGATCTTTTAATTTCAAACCTTCCAATAATCCAGCAAATTTTAGAATTCAGTTTAATTCCGCGGAATTTAACATCAGGAATTTCCTTTTCATTATAATAAATGATGAATGTATTATCCTTGTTTTCAATTGCATCCCTGTTAGTAATATATCCAAGCACGTCGGTATTCCTGTTCAGGAATGCAAAACTAAAGTAAGAATCAAAGGCAGGCATTTTTAAAACATAAGGGCCGTCTTTCTTCTGGATAAAGGAAATTGAATATAAGGTTTCGCAATTCGGTTTGACAATAACTCTTAGATGGTGATCGGCAAGGTTTTTTAAATGGTTCCATTCTCCAAATGAGAATCCTTCTTTTTTTTGTATTTTAATCAGCTTGCTGATCTCCCACCCTGGGTAGTAAATCACGGAAATTATTATTCCGGCAGAAATTCCGGCAATTAGTGAAAACAAGCTGAATGCTATGACTAATTCTGTTTTCAAACTTTTATTATTGAAGGCAGTTTATTATTTATGGCGTTAGTTTTCATCTCATCATCAGGGACATAACATCTGAATGCGATTGAAAATCTCTCATCATCTTCCGGCAATGGAATCCAGTTTGCCGGATTTTCCGGTTTATTTCCGGATAAAAAAATTGAATATTGAAAATCTTCGCCAGGCTTTGAATTTTCATCATGTCGCAGCATATACTTATTGTAAGGATTCGGAACAAGGAATTTGTCATTCCCGTATATTGTAATGCTCCAAAACCCTTTTTCATTATATTTTACCGAAGGCTTCGACCTGAAAATAATATTGTATTCATTTTCAGACCTGAGGTCGTTACCGTCGTTGTCAACAGATGCGTTCCAGTATATGGTTTCTTCTGAATCATTTGCTCCGAGCCCGATCCTGGCAATAGCGGCTTTTTCAATCCGGGATGTTTGTTTCCGTCCTACTCCAGGGTGCGTTTTCCAGGGGCCGTTTTTAATCCCGTTTCCGCTAACATTTTCAATTAAAAAATCGAGTAAATTGCCAAAATACCGGATGGAAATACCTGTTCCGATTATAAAAAAGATAAGTATAATACCGTAAGCGATCATATTTTCTTCAACATTTCGGGTGAGATAATATTTTTCAACCTTTCACTGATCAGGTCACTGTCTATTCCGAGATCTTCAGGATAAATGTGAAGGCTTCTGTATTCAGGTCTGTCATTCTGTTTCCTTCCGGATGATGCATTCTCTTTTTTTATTTTCAGATCCAGAAAATCATATAAATCACACAGAAGGCCTTCGGGGTCATTAGTAATCTGGTCATAATTCACTTTTATAAACCTTTCTTTAATTGTCTCATTTAGAGTTCTTTCGGCAATCACATACCATTCCAGTACAAAATCCCTGGTCTCGCTGACAAATGGATACTTCTCGGGCAATTTGCAGAAATTCGATAAAATACGTGCATTAAGACTTATCGTTGATGGAATAGTGCTATAGGGAGTTCTCAGCGGGTAAATAATCCTGGCATTTGAAAACTTTTCAGCAATTGATTCCATTCTGGGAATGAATGTGGGGTTCTTTGAAAGGAAATATTTGGAGTTGTGCCTGTCAAAAACAAAATTATGCCTCTGAATGCACCTGTAGTAGAAATTAATATTCCTTTTCTTTACAGCATCGGGCAGCCTCAGATCGTGGTAAAACAGGTTGTCGAGAATTTTTAACCCGGGCCAGAAATAAAAGAAAAACAAAGAGGAAAAGTTATATAAGAAGAGCACCTCATCTTCCTCAGGCTTTGTAATTCCTATATCATGGATATTGACAAATTTTCCAAAGAATACTTTATCAAAAAGCAAGGCCAGCCTGTAAACGGGACATCCGATTTTTCTGTCAATTCCCCTCACTGACAAAAAAAAGTACTTCTGACAAATTGAAGGAGCAAAGACCAGCTCCCATAATTTAAATCCATGGAAATTCTGCTGGTCCTGGTAGAGAACATTAAAGAGGTGTGTTGTTGCACTTCTCGGGATGCCGATAATAAATGCAGCTTTTGTGATTTCAAGTTTACGGTATCCGGGGAACAGTACCTCATCCAACAGAAGGAATATCCGGTTAATTATAAGTGTTATTAAGTAAGCAGGAAGAACCAGCACCACGGCGATAATCCTTTTAAATGAAAAGAACCGGAGGCTCTTCCTGTCGAAAGAAAACGTATTGATAAAGAGGATTAAGAATAGTCTTATATTGTACAATTCATTTAATATTTAATTAACACACTTCCAATAGCGAATCCTGCTGCTGTTCCTGTAAGCAGGCAGCTTTGACCCCTTTTTAAGATCCCCTTTTCGATCGTATCATGCAAACACATCGGGATTGAAGCAGCAATACAATTGCCATGTGTCTCAAGATTTCTATAGAGAACTCCCTTCAATCCGGGGTACAGATTTTTAAATAAACCCAAGCCTGCTTTGCTTGCCTGGTGAGTAATTATTACGTCAATATCTTCGATGTTTACATCTGTGCCGTTGAAGAACTCATCAAAATATGTCGGGACAGTGGCTATTGCGAGCCTGAGCAGCTTTTTCCCATCCATTTTAAATGAATGTAGTGCCGGGTCATAAGGGTTATACTTAATATGATACACATTTCCTCCCCCCCTGATTATTGAATAATAAAATCCCTCAGGATATGTTTTCATCATCGATTTTACCAATCCGCTCTGATGTTCATTATCCCAGGTCAGAATTGCAGCTGCCGCCCCGTCACCAAAAAGTGAGCAAGTCTCTTTATCCCCGGGATCTGATCCTGTTGAGGCCAGTTCCGAGCTTACAATTGCAATATTCTTGAATTTTTTACCATCGAGGAGCCCCGCAGCAACATCAAAGGCCGTTACAAAACTCAGGCATGATGAATTAATATCCAGCGAAGGAGTATTTAATTTCCTGCCATTGCTCAGACCTTTTAAAATCAGGGCTGCCTGATACGGCAATATGTAATCGAAAGTCACTGAAGAGCTGATCAGCAGATCGATTTTCTCCATGCTGATATCAGCATTTTCAAGTGCCTGTTTCAGAGCATGAACTGCCATATCTGCATTAGTTTCACCGGCTGCATATCTCCTTTCCTTCACACCTGAGAACTTTTCAATCCATCCGGCCGGCAGATCCAGTTCTTTCTCCAGTTCCACTGAAGTAACAACCTGCGACGGTAAATATTTACCTGTTCCGGTTATCCTGCACCCTTTTATAATATTCATTTGTTATCCTCCTGAGTTTACCATGTTGGTCTGTGGCCTTTTTTGAGGTAAAGTGAATCTCCACAGGTCCAATATTGAATTTTGACAAAAGTTCAGTGATGTTATCTTTTACTTTCTGCTGATTCATCTCTGAGCCATTATTTATGTAAATCTCCAGTAGATTTTTATCTGTCTGGGAGAGAATATAATCTGTTATTTCATCAGAGGCGATAGTTATTGCCCTGCTGAAATAATCCGGGAAAATATCGGTCATTTTTCCTAATTTATCTGTTAGTCTGATAATATCATCAGCCCTTCCTTCTATCCGGTCTATTACCTCAAAACGGCTTCCGCATTTACAAACACCGCCTTCAACAAGTATGTCATCAAGTTTATACCGGATAATTGGCTGGATTTCTCTGTAAAGATCAGTTATTACGGGGAAGTATCTTTTATGTTCTTTATCGATATACTCCTTTTCTATAATAAGGTAATCCTCATTAAAGTGTAATTTGCCGTATTTACATGAACAGGCAAGAAATCCTTCCGTACATTGATAAACCTCTGAAAGTGTCAGTTTGAAGACTTTTTCCAGGTAAACCCTGTCTGTGTCATTCAGCACCTCGGCTACAGAGATTACCTTTTCAAATGTTGGAGTTTTTTTGCTTTCAGTAAATGATAAAGCTATTTTGAGCAGCGCAGAAGGCTGTGCAACGAGGATATCTGCATTAAGCGTAATAAGTCTTTTGAAATTTGAATCGTGATCATTCATCAGGTCAAAGAAGTTGAATTGCAACAGGCGGGAGTTGGCAGACTCATATAATTTTGAGTTTGCACGTAGAAAAAAGGCAATTTTTTTGGGACGTATCTTTATCCCGATTACACGGTGAATTATTGCTGCAACCCATTTTGCGCGCTCTTTTTCTCCGACAAGGAACAAGCCTTTATTGCCTGAAGTACCTGTGGAGAGTCCGACAATGATACCGTTTAATGTCTTAGAAAAATCGCGTATCTCTTCTGCTTCCAGTGCCAGCTTTAATGCATCTGCCTTTTTAATGCCACGGGTATTTATATCATTAAAATTCTGCATAAACAATTCCTTCTTCATCACAGGGAAAGCTTCAAGTGAATTTTGGGAGGCATAATGCTTGTAAAAGGGAGAACTTTTCAAATGTCTCAGCAATAACTTCAATCGCCGGTATTTGACCCTGTCCAGGTGGGATTTGCTTTTCCGATGGTCTCTTCTCACCAGAAAAAGAATAAGATAGAACAAAATGTATAGTTTGAATTTCAATTTAGTTCCGGTTTATTTGCAATGTTTCATGGCAGTGTGCAGGCACTATTTTTATTTGCGGATTGTTTATATGGAAATTATATAACTTATCGATAGTCCGGGTCAGTTCAGAATAATTATCACTTATCAGAGACACCATCCTTGACGGATAAATTTTTTCGTGGATGGCTTTTACCGACCAGGCAGCATCAGCGCACAGCAAAAGATCGCCATAACTGGTATCTTTAAGATATAATCCCATTTGTCCCCTGGCGTGCCCGGGAAGATCAATAAAATAAATATCATCCTGCCATCTCCAGGCAGTCAGACCTGAAATGGATGATTCTGGAAACTCTTCTTCGGGGAAAGAGGTTATTCTGCATATATCATCAGGGATCTGGGATTTAAGTATTCCTTTAAAAACAGCGCTGAATCTGTTTATTTTCAGGGCAAACTCCAGCGCTATTTCCGAACACCAGATCTTTGCACCGGGGAAGTCTCTTAATCCTCCAATATGGTCAGCATGGAAATGTGAAATAACTATATTCCGGATCTCTTCGGGGTTAATTTTCAGTTCCAGCAGCTTATTCAGACATGCTTCTTCTTTTTTATGAAATACCGGGGTAATCCACCGGTAGATTCTGTTGGGAAGAGATCTTGTCGATTCATAAAACCGGTAACTATATCCGGTATCAAACAATATTTTTCCAAGTACAGGGTGATCAATTAATGCCCAGGTGGCATGAAAGGCTATTCTTTCTGCAGGTTGATCCGGGAAAATATACTTTGTTGAGGCAGTACAATAACCACTTGAATAAAGCTTTATATGAATTTTTTCATTGTTCACCCTGAAAAGATTTTATGAATTCATCAATACTCTCCTCAGTTGTTATTACAGGTTTGTATTTCAGGATTTGTTTGGCACTGGTAATATCAAAAGTCTGAGTATATCTCAAAAGACCTACTCCATAGCGGGTTAAAACTGGTTCTCCCAGGTTGAAAATTTTATGTGTCAGCTCGCTGATCGAGGCAATTGCAAAAACCAGTCTGTAATTTATCTTTTTAAGGTTTGGCTGATACCCTAGTTTTTTCAGGGTCTCTTCAACCATTTCCCAGATGGCTTTCGGGTTATCATCGGTTATATTAAAGATTTCCCCGTCAATATCATTTTCTGAGGCAACTGCCAGATAGACGGCATGAGCAATATTTTTTACGGATGTAAAGTCACAGATATTTTTGCCATCTCCTATTATTCTTAATTTACCAGCTTTAAATGCACGAATGACTCTCGGAACTATAACTGTATCTCCTGCACCAATTATTGCTCTTGGACGCAATATGACCTTTACAATTTTCCTTGAATTAAAACTCAGTACTTCCTGCTCCGCCAGGTATTTTGTTGAAGTGTAATGATTTACAAATTTTTCAGGCAGAGCAGAATCTTCTTTTATCTGAATCCGGTCTGAAAACCGGAAATATATGCTTGGTGTTGAGATATATATGAACTTCTGAATTCCATGGATTCCCTGCAGCAGATTTTTAGTCGAAACAACATTGTTTTTATAGAATGAGTCATAGCTGCCCCAGAGAGAAGATTTGGCTGCGCAGTGAATAATATGGGTGAAATTCTGCAGATTATTTTCGATGAAACCAGGGTCTGTAAGGTCTCCGATAAGAACTTTAAAGCCTTTCCGGGTTAATTCGTCTCCTCTTTCCCGGCTTCTGCCGGTACCGACGACTCTGTCACGCCCAAACTCATCACATAATTTTGAGAGTACCCAGCCTCCTAAAAAGCCTGTAGCCCCTGTAACCAGAATATTCATTTCTGTGTCAAATTAATTCAACACAAAGAATATACTAAGTTAGTCAATAAAAGTCATTTATATAACAATCCTCCCGGCATGGTGCAGGGAGACCCCCAAAGAATGCAATTACATTAGTCAGCATATTTCAGTTAATTATTTAGACTTCTTCAGTTTGTCAGATAAAAAGAGATATTTATAACTGATCTTGACTGCCCTGTTCTCCCGGTCAGAGATTGCTGATTAAGACATCAGTCTTTCCTGAAATAGATAACCTGTTCCATAGGTGAATCTTCATTGCTGAAGATTTTATAGAGCACAGGATCCTGCAAAATGTCGGTAAATAATAGAGGTTTTCCATCAACCAGTACCTGGTTATTTATGAACCTGATTCCGTGGCTGTAGTCGACGTACCACCAGACATGTCCGCTGTAAACCGGCTGAATGGGAATTCCGTCGAGCTTATGCCAGCCATAAATGACAACTTTACCCGGTTGTGCAGCCAGGCGGCCGGAAAGGATCACATCTTTTTTAATTCCTGCGACCAGTCGACCATGAGAGCCTCCTGCTTCTTTTAGTTGCGTCTCAATTTGTTTCTGGTGTTCCTCAAATCTGGAGACCATCTCATTGGCATTTCCAACCGGTACATAATTAAACGGTTTAAGTTTATAATCTGCTTTAGAATAGATGTAATCGCTCATCTTTGAAGTAATCAGCGACATGCCAAAGTCATCAGCCAGTCTCTGTGCAGTATAGGGATTCATGGGAATACGGCAAAAATCAGTGTCGCTGCCAACTGCAAGGTAATCGGGCATCACTTCGAATGTCACTTTATGATTTGCGCCTGCTGAATCTGGAAATTCTCCTGTCAGCGTTATCATGTTACGAAGAAAACCAGGAAGATTTCCGGATGCCAGTGCTTTATATATTTCTTCTTCCCTCTCATCAAGAGGAAGCCGGGATATGCGGCTCATAAAGGCAGAGCCTGATTCCGCATTGGCATTGCGCAAAGGTATGTTTATCTGCCGGATCGGGATAATTACAGAATCTGAGATAAAATCAGAATATGCTCTCTTTCCGTAATAAGTGTAACCTTTGCCTTCATATTTTGTACCGCTGAGCATGCTATGGATGAATCCGTTAAACTCTACCTGTGTGGTATGATATATTTTTTGTTTCGGATTTGATTTCAGGATGATCTCTATTCTTCTGCCATTTGCTCTGTTCCACTGGATAGTATCTTTTTCGTATGTTTTAAACCGGAAATATCCTGCAAGGTAATTCTTCATCATTTTACTCCTGTACCATGTTCCCCCGGTAGGAGAGACAACAGGTCTGCCGTTATAAACCACCACACTGTCGTTATAAGCCAGTGTGCACAGGAATTTATTCTTGCCAGACTTCAGCCACCTGACGATTTTCGCACCATGAAGAGTATCCTCATAACCATAACTGCTGTCGAGGAACGCGATCCGTTCAACATTTTTCGGGATAGCCTCCATGGAATTAATATAGCTGAAAATAAAACGGCCGCCTCCGCTATGTCCGTTCAATGCTATTCTCGGATTCCATTGAGTGAAAATACCGGTGATGTCATCTACAATCTTTTTTGTCCTGCTTATTGCTTCGGGAGTTTTTGCGGTCCATGCCGGCCAGCTCTTAAATGAGTTTTCAAGATAGGCCACAACGACCGTCTGATCCTTCAGTTTTTTTCTGAGGGACCTTGTCTGAGCTGCGATATGCTGGATATCGAAATGCCAGTCGTCGCCGGCATTGAGTTTTTTGCCATATGTCTGTTCAATGGTATTCCCGTTTGGCAGAGCAAAGAATATCAGCAGAACGCTGGCATCCTTTTCGAATCCTTCAAGAGGGGCATTTATGAGTATGCGTGTTCCCGGTGGTGAATCTTCAATGACCAGCTGTTGCTCATTGAAATATCCTGAGGGCTTAAATCCTGGCAGTATCTGTGCCTGTGCTGTGAAGGTAAGGATGATGGAAACCAGAAAAGGTATACTCTGTTTCATATGTATAACAGGCAAAAATCAGGTGATTTTTTCCTGACAGCCTGTTATATCAAATATACGATGAATTATGGCCTCCTGGTTGAAATCCGGAACAAGTATCTGTTTTTAGCTTCAACGGGATCTACTTCAGGAGCTACATATATTCTTGTTCTGTGGTCAATTATAACCTCTTTCAGTTTTGAAAGGTCGGGTGATTTAAAAATAGTGGCTTTCTTTTCGTACATGATTTTATGGAGATAAATAAAAAGTCCCGCATAAGGCGGGACTAAAAACATTAAATGATTATAATGGTAAGACTAAGCAAGTCTGACATTTACACAATTTAATCCTTTTTTACCCGGTTCGAGGTCAAAAGTTACGACATCATTTTCCTTGATGTTTTCCTTCAACCCGGTTGAGTGCACATAATACTCTTTTGGTGAATCTTCCTCTTTAATGAATCCGAATCCTTTGAATTCATTATAGAATTTTACTGTTCCTTTACTCATGATATAAATATTTAATTTGGTGCAATGTACGCATAATAATCGGGTTATTGCATTTATTTTCAATAAATTAAATATTAATAAGATATATGACTGCCCTGCCTGAGGAAGAAGAAGAGAAGAAGAGGCGATTTAAATTGATTGAATCTCAATCTTTTTAGAGGTATCAATGAAAATGATATGTACTAATAATAACGCTATTACGAAGGTGTGATAAATCGAAATTGCAGACGGATTATTTCATGATTTTATTTCCCGGGACTTTGCTCAAAGCACTTTAAGGTATAAAAGCTTCAAAGAAAAAAAACTTGACTTGCCTTTGCTTTTGTCATAACTTGCTTATAAAGAAATAAGTTGCAGGTTACAGGTTGCAGGTTGCAAGTTTATTTCAATATCTAGTCAAAACTCAGGCCTGCTGTTCAAAAGGCCTTTGCGCCACTGAGCCGTTGTGCCATTAAGCCTTATTGTCATGAAAACAAAACCCTCCCTCTTGTATCTTGTATCTTGTATCTTGTTTCTTATAACCCTGAGCCCCTTGCCCCCTGCCCTGAGCCAAATCCCGCAGGGCTTCAACTACCAGGCTGTCGCAAGGAATGCTTCGGGCCTGCCAATTATAAATCAGACACTACCTGTCAGGATGACCGTTCAGTCTGATTCGCTCGGGGGAACAATTTTCTGGCAGGAACTTCATTCTTCGGTTATGACCAATGCTCAAGGTGTTATAAATCTAGTATTGGGTAAAGGGGTGAGACAAACCGCCAGTACAGTTGCTACTTTTGCTGACATTGACTGGAATGTTACACCAAAGTTCCTGAAAATAGAGATTGATTACAGCGGATGGAAAACAATGGGAGTGTCAAAACTATGGTCAGTTCCATACGCTTTAATTGCGGGAGACCTTGCCGGCTCGGTAAAGAAGTTGGCTGTAGAAGGAGAGACATCGGGACTTGAAGAAGCTCTGTTTGAAGTTAAAAACAAGGATGGACAGACAGTCTTTGCAGTTTACAATGAAGGAGTAAGAGTCTATGTAAGCGATGGAGCTAAAGCATTAAAGGGAGGTTTCGCAGTTGGTGGATTTGGTACAGATAAGGCAGAATCAACGAAATACTTGTTTGTTGGGAAGGATAGTGTGAGGGTCTATCTGGATACTAATCCACTTACTAAGAAACTTAAAGGTGGCTTTGCTGTAGGCGGATATGATATGACAAAGGGAACAATTCAGGATTATCTTGATGTTAACTCAGATAGTGTAAGGATTTATATAGATTCAAATCCTGCAACGAAGAAACTTAAAGGTGGGTTTGCTGTTGGCGGATATGATATGACCAAAGGAACAAATATCAATTACATGAACGTGAATACAGATGCAAGCGGTATAATATATCCATCACAAAACAGGATTTTGTGGTATCCATTAAAGAATTCATTTCTTACAGGGAAAGTTTTAGTTGAGAAACCTGACAGTGTCGGCGAAAATTCTTTTGCAAGTGGATATGAATCGAAAGCCAAAGGGCAGTATTCTCAAGCTCTGGGTTATAAGGCAATTGCGAGGGGAGATTATTCGACAGCTATAGGGAAAAATGCTCTGGCTAATAAAATTAACTCTTTTGCTTTTGGTGAAAATGCTCAGGCAAAGAATGCAGAAAGTTATGCTTTTGGACGAGGAGCTATTGCAGATGGAGAAAGAAGTTTTGCCTTTGGAAGTTCAGGAATCGATTCTGCCAGACAGATCACAGGAGTCGCTTATGCCAGGGGAAATTACTCCTTTGCAATAGGCCAGGGATCTCAATCAACAGGTGAAGGAGCATTCACACTAGGTCTTGCTGATACAGCAACAGGTAATTATTCTGTTGCTCTCGGATATAAAACCCATGCAAAAGGTTATGGATCAACATCTCTCGGTAATTATTCAAAAGCAAGCGGACAATTTTCAACTGCAATGGGCAAACAAACTGAAGCCAGCGCCGAGAGTTCAACTGCCATGGGAAACTATGCTGTTGCGAGCGGAATTGTTTCAATCGCTATGGGAAATCATCCACAAGCCAGCGGATTGAATTCAAATGCAATCGGGTTCTATACAATTGCTAAAGGAGAATATTCAACTGCTATAGGACTACGGGCTTATGCAGAAGGAGCCCGTTCACTTGCCCTGGGGTGTTTAACTGTTGCAAGAGGATGGAATTCAGCTGCAATAGGATATAATACCGTTGCAAAACCTTGCAATAGCCTGGCTATCGGTTATTACAATGATACTACTTGCACCGCAGGAGGTGACCTGATTCCCGCAGGAGCTGATCCGTTATTTATCATAGGAAATGGGACACCTTCGGTTAGGGGTAATGCAATGACAGTTTTAAAAAACGGATATACTGCCATAGGTCATGCCTCACCCACACAAATGTTGGACGTAAACGGGAATGCACGATTCAGATTTATTGGCTCCGGCGCTTATGTCGGAGCGGTTAACAGGACAAGTGACGGATCTCTTACATATGCCACTTCAGACATAAGATCCAAAGAGAATATCAACACTTTGAATAACAGCTTGCACTCAGTAATGAATCTGCGTGGGATTTCCTTCACATGGGAAAATGAACCTGAAATGGGTAAACGCATTGGCTTTATTGCTCAGGAAGTAGAACAGGTAATACCCGAACTCGTATTTACAAATCCCGCTGACGGACTTAAAGGAGTAAATTATGCAGAAATGACAGCAGTCCTTGTGGAGGCAATGAAGGAACAGCAGCACCAAATCGAATTCTACAAATCCCAGCTTCAGTCACTTCAGGAGGAGGTTGAACAGATAAAAGCCATGCTGGTGAAGGGAGATGGTAGATAATTGGTGGCTAATCAGTGGGATTGCTTCGTCGTCACGCCGCAGGCGCGACTCCTCGCAATGACCTTGCCCTGATAAGGATCCGGTGGACGTTGGGGCAGTAACTATCTGATGTGTACTGTCATTGCGAGGACCACGCGAAGCGTGGGACGAAGCAATCTTTTTAATC
>JALONV010000107.1 GCA_025454755.1 Bacteroidales bacterium
GAAAGATCGGGCTGTGATGCATCTGCAGAGAATATAGCCTGAACCTGGAATTTTACCGGATCGTGTCCTCCCCTGAAGGTAAATCCGGGTTCAAGGAGCCATGTAGCTTTATTTGATTCGAGAAGCTGTAGTTCGTCGAGCCGATAATTGGTATCATAATATGAGATCTCCTTGAAATCAATATTGCATAACCTTAATGAGAATGCGCCCTCGATAGCTTTGGTTCTGATCCCGATATCAGGCTGGAGAAAGAATCTGGAAAATTTCATTTCAGCAGTACCGTCCTGCACCCAGCTTCCCCCACCCCAGTCCCAATCATTATAGGCAAAGCTGCATAGATTTCAAATATGCCAATTTTATTAAAAGAAGAATAAAAACCACCGAAACCTTCAAAGAAGTTGTATTTTGAAAAGTCCTCATAGTAATCCCCGGAATGGTTATTTCCTCCGGTCATGAAATTAATACCCAGTGCCATATGGGCAGGTAGAGAAAAAGCTGTTTGCAGTTCGAAGCTGGGATTTACTGTGCCAAAACTTCCCGCCACTGTTCCTGTGAACTCAACAGGCTTATTAAACAGAGGAACGGTCATCATGTTGGGTGAATAATACATATGCGGGTATGAGCAGCTGGCAGGAAATATCAAAGCAGAAATAAAAATCGGGATTACATACCGGTTCAAGATCCTGTTTTTTGGTTTCATAATCTTTATTTTTATTCTGATCCTGAAATTTTTAAAGCGTAAAGGTACAACACAACCGGCATACAAGTCAAATTTATTTTTCTTTATATATTTGATCAATTTGTTTAATATGAGTAAATGGAAATTAATAAGATGGTCAGCAATATTAATGCTGCCAGTGATATTGTATTCATGTTCATTCTCAAAGAAAAGCTGTTTAAAAATGCTTGAGGAAGCAAAGCGAAATCCTTATGAAGTGATAATAGTACCGGGAGTCCCTTTCGAAGACAGCACCTGGAACTGGATCATGAAGGGAAGGGTATACTGGTCGAAATACCTGTATGACAGGGGCATAACAAAGAATGTAATATATTCTGGTTCAGCGGTATACACTCCGTATGTTGAAGCCGGTATTATGGCTCTCTATGCAGAGAAGCTTGGTATTCCACGGGAGAACATTTTCATGGAAAGGCTTGCGGAGCACAGCACCGAGAATGTATATTATTCGTATAGGCTGGCAAAAAAAATGGGATTTGAAAGAATAGCTCTTGCGACGGATCAGTTTCAGTCGAAGATGCTGAAGCGGTTTACAAAAAAGGTTGTCAGCCGTGATGTTGGCATCATTCCGTTTGTGATAGACACGCTTGCAGCCATGCAGCCATTGATGATTGACCCGGAAATTGATTTTCAGAAAGCGTTTGTTAATGATTTCACACCACTTACCGAAAGGGAGACAAAGTGGGAGAGGTTCAGGGGGACGCGGGGGCTGGATATTGATACAATGGTATACAGGTAAGGGGATTGCTTCGTCATCACGCCGTTGGCGTGATTCCTCGCAATGACAGTATTCATATTAAGTATCGAATCGGAGCTTATCCTATGAATTAGTGTATGCTATCTCTGATACAGCGCACCGACATGCCTGTTTGTTTATACTGATGCATTCCGGCTGTTTCGTTGCTGTTACAGTTCATTTCAATATCACGGGCATCATCTTTCTTTTCTCCATACCGCTCTTCCGTGGAACTCCACCAGTTGCCATCTTCCCTAATTCCCCAGAAAACCCCGTAAATAGTCCGAAATCCTCCCGGCAGGGCCGTAAAACCAAACTCATTCGTCGAAACAATGGTGTCATTAAAATTCCAGTTTAAATAACCTGCTTCCTTTAACTTCATGCCGGCAATCTTATTTTCCAATATCAGATATCCATCATCGTTTTGAATACTATCGCCTACGTAATTTGTAAGTGTCTGCCATTCAGATTCTGATGGTACATGCCAGCCAACGGGGCACAGTTTCCCTGTATTAACGGCAAACCAGTTATATAATGCTCCGTATGCGGATCCCTTATAAACAGATTTCTTATTATCATACCAGCAGTATGCGGGTTCTTCAGTCTTTTCCCATTCGGTATTATCCTTAACCAGCGGGATAGGAGTTCCATCATTGAATTTTACT
The DNA here is from genome assembly GCA_025454755.1 of Bacteroidales bacterium. Taxonomy (GTDB): domain Bacteria; phylum Bacteroidota; class Bacteroidia; order Bacteroidales; family VadinHA17; genus LD21. The sequence goes on from JALONV010000107.1 coordinate 2,138, forward strand.
GCTCTGAGGTTTTCTCCCATCCATATCTGGCTGCCAATAGTGACTTCTGTGTAAAGTTCATTATCACGTGTATCTGTAAACAGGACTCTGGCGCCATCAAGTTGCAATCGCTGAGGTTTAATATTCTTGAGATTATTATTCAGGAAAAAACGAGGTATAAAGATCAGCGCCAGGAATATCGTCAGGATAATTAAGAGCACTATTCTGAAGGTATTGAAGAATTTGCCTTTCTTAGGCTTAATTCCGGTTTCCTCTTTTTTTATTGCTGCCTGTTCAATGAATTTTTGTTCTTTTTCTTCCGAACCAACTTTACTTACAATCTTGAAATCCTTGTATTTGAGATACCATTTGATGATTATTGCAAGGTTATTGAGGACCGGTTTAACCTGTTCCGGGTCGAAATCCTTGGGATGAGCTCCATAATTAGCCATGCTGTTCAGGCTTATCATCGAAGTGATGATATGAGAAGGAACTTTCTCTTCGGCGTTCAGCTTATCGATTATACCCTTTAAAGGCTCTGTCTTACGCGGTCTTTTAAGCTCATTTTCGCACAGGTCTGTAACAATGACCTCGAGGCATCTCCTTGAATATAGCATTACTACGTTGGGATCCTCGGTTTTAATGAGCTGCTCCAGCTCCTTTACAATGTCGGGAAGATGCCCTTTGAAAGTTTCATACAATGATCCCAATTCCTTTATTTCACCTTCCCAGAATGCCATGGCAGTAATTTATAAGTACTATATTAAAGGATTAAAAATAAGGTAATTTGTTTAAAAAATGCGCGGCGAGGCTAAGTACTTTTCTGAAACACCCGGTTTATTGATATAAACCGTAAACCATCGTCCGGGCAATAACACATTCAGTATAAATATGAAGATATATATCAATAAGGGAGCAAAAAGACCAAAGACTCTTTCCATTGGATTAAAAAATTTCTTAAATGTATTGATTCCCTCTAACCATCTGCAAACCAGAAACTACCGTTTGTAAAGTGAACTGCATTTTTTATTCAGGAGATGCATCAATTTGCTTTCATATCAGTCTTTTAATCAGAATAGAAACTTTAAAGGACAAATTATTCAAAGACAGTAAAAGTATTAACACAAAATTAATTATGCCATGAAAAGAATTATCACAACAGCAGTCCTAATTTTAATAATCTGTACTGCTACTTTCGCAAAGAAAACTGTTGCTGAAGGCAAGACCTACACAACACTTGGTGACTACAGGATTGAGAAAGCTGAAAATCCGGTAAATATAAACGGTAAGGAATGCAAGGCTTTCAAGATCAGCTATGAGAACACACCGATGGAGGTTACCGTTATTGTCATGAAGGACAGAAAAACCAGGAAATATCTGGTGGTATCCGACAAGCTTTCCATCCAGTATGCCTGGAATGAACATTATTTTGGAGTGGGGAGAATTGACAAGGCATTAAACAGTCAGGGTTTCAAAACAACTGATGAGAACCTCAACAGGGCAGAATATTTTCATCAGAGGGTTCTTGGTCCGGGATTGCTTATGGATGGGGAGTCAACAAGAATGATTGCAGCATTTTTCCCGCTGCTTTTAACGCCGGATGAAAACATGGTGGCTGCAAAGTAGATTTTGCATCAAAAACAGTGGTTATTGGTTAATGTAAAAGGGGCCTGTCCGGGCCCCTTTTTATATGGCTATTGAGAAATTATTTTTTCTCAGGTAGGGGCGGATTGATAAACAGGTTTCTCTTTTGTTCATCGAACCTTGATGATCCTCTTCTTATGACATCAAACCGGTACGGCATCATTCCTTTTCCGGAGCCTTTAAGAATTTCTCCCGTAATATCTTCAACTGCTTTTTTCAGTAAAGGTTCTGTCAGATCGCCCAGCGGAGCGGCGGGCAATAATTCATCTTCTACCTGAAAATCAGGCTCGAAGCCTTCGGTGAAATTGGTTACGCCAACTGAATTGGCATAACGGATGACTATTGGCATAATGCCCCAATCCTTGAAATCTGCATACTGCGAAGTATTTGTATAGATATCTTCAGGCTTAAAAAGTATTGATCCGGTGTACTTTCCGTAAGTATTGTCTCCGATAAGAATTACATTCATATAGGGTTCAAGTCCGCAGATAGTAAGCTCCGATGCACTTGCAGATCCGTTTCCGGTGAGTATGTAAATCTTGCTAAGGCTTAGCTTAACCGGAACATTCGAATCGAAACGGACACCAAGCTGTGCATCTGTTTCATTTGCAGTCCAATAGTCCTGGTACTTATCATTCCACTGGAAAGTCACCAGGCGTTTCATGTCATTCACAATATTCTGTGGTGCAAGAGAACTACAAAGGTACTGTGCGGCTGAGATCTGACCTCCGGGGTTGTATCTCAGATCAAGGACAAGGTCAGTGATCTGGTTGTCCTTCAGATACTGCAATGCTGTTTTCAGGCTGGTATCGTCGTAGCCGGCAATGAATTGCAGGTACATCAGGTAACCGATCTTATGTCCGCTTTTCTCAATGATCTTACAAAGAAGAACAGGATCAAGGTCCATTACTCTGGCGGTCATCGAAAATGTTGAACCCAGACTTATGCCGCTACTGCCCAGTATACCTTTTGTGACTGAAATGGTGCTTCCAGTAAAGAGATCTGCGTAATTAGATTCAGTTATACCTGCGCCGTTAACTTTAACCAGGAGATCTCCTCTCATCAGGCTTGCTTCCGATGCAGGTGAATTTGGATATACATATTCAACTATTGCAAAATATTCTCCTGTAGGAGTTCCTGACTGGTTAACAAACTGGCCAAACGCCAGGGAGTATCCGAACGTGGTTTCCACACCCTCGAGGCTTCCTTCCAGAGTTGTGACGTCGTCGGTGATCACCGACCATTTGTCTTCAGTATATAGAAGTTTATCAAAATATGCCTTTGAGTCGGTTTCATATTTTATGTCAAGAACCGGCATCTCTTTGTACCAGAGATAAACATCGTTCATTACTGTCTTGATAAAGGCATTTATTTTCAGAGTAAGATCAGAAGCCTTCTCTTTTTCTTCCTCAGGTACTATGTCGTCCTTTTTACAGCCTGATAGTAGAACTGCTGAAAAAAGTACTGAAAGCAACAGATATTTAATTTCTTTCATAATCTGGTGAATTATCCTTAAATAATTATCCCTACTGCGTCAGTAATATAACGCAAAAGACAAAGATATTAATATTCAATTGTAAAATTATAATTGCAGTAAGAAGAAATATAGTCATGCAATCGTGCAATCGTGCAATCATGCAATCGTTTGGTTTTGCGGTCTTAGAGATAGTTTTCAAATATTTTTCTTAGATTAGTTGACTATGAATAAGCTGCTATATAAGATCCATGTCAGGGGCCATGTTCAGGGGGTAGGTTTCAGGTGGAGTGCTGCACATGAAGCAAAGAACCTGGGGATTACCGGTCTTGTGAAAAACATGCCTGACGGAAGTGTCTATATAGAAGCCGAAGGATACAGAGAGCAGCTTGAACAATTTGTTGATTGGTGCAGAAAAGGCCCTGGTTTTGGTTATGTGGATTCGGTGGATTTTGATTCATTTCCACAAGCTGGCTATATACAATTTTTAATTGAACACTGAATTATTTTCACGCCCTTCCGCTATCGCGTCCGCTGATGCCCCATGCGCCAAACCCAACCGTTGAAACTTCAGGTCCGTTTGCCCCCAGTTTTCTGTACTTCATAATTCAAGCGGCTTATCGTGTTTAATGAAGGTTTTATTATCAATTTCCCTGAATGCTTCTTCAAGTTCTTCATCAGTATTCATTACGATAGGTCCGCCCCAGGCAACAGGCTCCCTTAGCGGTTTGGCTGCAATAAGAAAAAATCTTGCTCCTTCAGTTCCGGCTTTGACCAGAACTTCATCATGATCAGATATGTTTTCTGATGATGCTGACATCAGGATCGCACAGGCCTTTTCTTCAAATTTCATCAGTTCACTATCCGTCGCTAAAGTTCCTTCAATCAGATATATGAATCAGATATATGAATAATGTCTGGTCGTTTGAGGTTTCCTGGTAACGCCAGACATTATTTGGTTCTAAATCTACATCCAGGTACAGGACTTTTAAATATTCCCCTTTCACTGCTCCAGGATGGTCTTTATAATTACCGGACAAGACTCTGACTGTTGCATTTTTCTCCTGAACAGTCGTAACATCTTCCTTTTTGATATCACGATAGGCAGGCTGTGTCATTTTATCCTTTTTGGGAAGGTTGACCCATAGCTGGCAGCCTAACATTCTTTCAGAAGCTTTTGGCATTTCCTGGTGGATAATCCCTGATCCGGCCGTCATCCACTGGCATTGAAGATCCCTGATAAATCCGCGATTGCCCAGGCTGTCGCCATGTTCTATTTCCCCCTTTAGCAGGTAAGTAACAGTCTCGATCCCCCGGTGAGGATGCCAGGGGAATCCCCTGATGTAATCTTTAGGATCGAGAGAATCAAATCCATCCAGCATTAAAAAAGGATCAAAATCCTTAATTGTGCTTAATCCCAGCACCCTGCGTAACCGGACACCGGCTCCGTCAATGGCATGCTTTCCTCTCACAATTTGTATACATTTTCTTCTCGCCATGTTTTTTTCTTTCTTAATAATCTTTTATAAGATAAAACAAAGATACTACCGTGGGAATAATCGGGCAATGTTTTTTCATGATTTGCCTTAGGGGTAAGGGGGTTATTCATACCTGAGTGACTCCACCGGATTTTTCGTCGCTGCCCGCCAGCTCTGCCAGGTTTAACCCACCCCTAAATCCCCCTATAACTTAATTATCCGGACCTTGAAATTTATGCAGATGAGAACCTGGTCTCCCTGGTCCTGATAAATCTTATCAAGAATGCCGTGGAGGCCAATGAAAAGAATCCGGAATGTAAA
>JALONV010000108.1 GCA_025454755.1 Bacteroidales bacterium
CCCTTCTCGTTGGTCATTATTATGAGCTTCGCATTTGGTGAAGCAGAAATTGCTTTTATCATCTCATACTGGAGGAGCCTGTCGCTGAGACCTGAGCTCAGTATTTTCTGATAGTCAGCAATACCTTGTGCTTCAACCCTTTTACGCTCCGCTTCCTGTCTTTCTCTCTGAAGTACAAAGGTCATCTTCTGTGCTTCCTGCTCGGCATTTATCTTTGATTCGATAGCCTCCTTTACAGACTGAGGCAAAGTAAGATTTCTTACCAATAGCTGTTCAAGTAAAAGGCCTCTGTCCTTGAAATTGGATTCAATAGCCTTAAAAATCCTGTCCTGAAACTCATCTCTTTTTGAGGAAAACAGTGAAACTGCATCATAATAAACAGCATTATCCCTGATCCCGGTTCTGCATACCGGCCGCACAATAACATTCTTGTAATCGGTCCCTATCTCCCTGAGTATCCTTGGCGCCTCAGCAGGTACAACTTTATAAAGGACAGTAAGATCTACGATTACTTCAAGTCCGTCTGCCGATAAAACATGAATTGCATCGTCTCTTTGTAATGCGCCTTCATCCCGGATACCTGACATAGTATAATTTTCCGTCCTGATATCGAACATTACGACTTTTACCAGGGGATTTATCAGGTTCAGGCCGCTCTCCAGGGTGTTATTGCTTACCTTCCCGAACAGCTTCTGCACACCAACCATTCCCGGCTCAACCTGGACAACACAAGCGACGGAAAGAAGTATGAAAAAGATTACAATCCCAGCTGCTTTTGTACTTTTCTTGCGGTCCGTAAAGTAAGGGATTGTCCGTGCTAAAGCAAAAGCAGCTATTATTACCAGTATTCCAATAATTATTAAAGTCATGGCTTTTAGGTTAATGGTTTATTTAGCGTGTTTGTTATTTATTGCTAAAGTAATTTGCCCAGGTGTTACCGATTTAAATAAATTAATCCGGTAAAGGAAAAGTGAAAATAAAACTGCTCCCTTTTCCAATTGTGCTCTCTACCCTGATAGTACCTCCGTTCATTTCAACAAACTCCCTGCACAATATCAGACCAAGTCCGCTTCCCTTATCATGGTGTCTGCCTATGCCAATTGTGTTTACATCTATCCTGAAAAGCTTATCAATATCCTCCTGACTTAGACCTACACCAGTGTCATTAACAGAGATCTCTGCGTACTTCCCTGCCTTTTTTGATATTATGGAAATCCTCCCCCTCTGGTTGGTGAATTTAATACCATTCGAAACAAGATTCCTGATCACAGTCCTGACCATGTTAATATCAGCGTAGATTTTTAAACCTGTTTCGGTCTGAGCAGATATTTCAATATTTTTTGCTTTCGCCTGTTTGGAATAGAGTGAGATAACTTCCTCTATAATCTTATCAGTGACAATTATTTCTGGTACAATATGTAGGCTCTTGGTCTGAGCCCTCGACCATAATAACAGATTTTCGAGAAGTGAGTAGGTCACTTTTGAAGTTTCGTTCAGGTCGGCATAAACCTCATTAAGTTCTTTTTCTGAAAAAGACTTATTTTCAGTAAGAAGTGTATCCGTAAGGCCAATCAGTCCCGAGAAAGGATTTTTAAGATCATGTGCGATTATGGAAAAGAATTTGTCCTTCGTTGCATTGAGCTTCTGATATTCGTCACGCTGATATTTTATTTCATCGCGCTGCTTCATTATTTCTTCAGAATTTCTGAGCAGCAATTCGTTCTTTTCTATTATCTCCTGGTTCTTTAGTTCAAGAAGAGTATTGACCTTTTTCTTTATAATGAAAGAACGGATAAGAAGCAGGGTGACTATTATCAGAAATACCACCCCTGACACTGAGAGCATAGTAAGCAGCTTCAGCCTCTGGTTTTCAATATTTTTCCTTTCCAGTTCCCTGTCTCTTTTTTCATCGTTGTATTTAGAAGTTATCTCAGCTATCTGTCTTGCAGTCTCCTCTGTTTTCATGGAATCCCTGTACGCATTCATCAGCTTGAAATGCGAATATACCTGCCTGTAATCGTTTATGCTTTCATAGTATGTAAGACAGCTCTCATGATAAAGCTGGTAGACTGGTTTCAGACGTAGTTCATCTGCAACTGTTTTTGCTGAATCGAGGTATGCTTTCTGAAGTGCATTCTTCTTCAGTTCGTGGAATATGGATGCAATATTTACATAACAATAAAAAGCTGCCCAGTCGTTGTTCAGTTGATTTTGTATTTTAAGGCTCTCCTTAAAATACTGAATAGCCTTCAGATGGTCTTTTGCCAGGAAATAGCTGTTGGCTATATCATTGTATGAGTAGCCGATAAGCGCAAGATTATTTTCCTTTTTTCTCATCTCCAGTCCTTTCAGCTGGTATTCAAGTCCAATGTTTGTATTTCCTGCAACTGAATGAAGATTTCCTATCTCATTCAGTATAGTCGACAAGTGATTTGTCACTCCTGTTTTTTCAGCTGCATTTTTTGCAGCTTCAAAATACTTCATTGCATTTTTATTATCTCCGAAATCCCTGTAAGAAAATCCAAGCATCAGGTTTACTTCTGCCAGGTAGTCTGAAATCTCTTCGCGCTCTGTATATTCGAGATTCCGCATCAGGGTCTCTATTGCACGCTCTGTCTCTCCCAATTGTGAATAGATATATCCTGCCCAGTTTTTTGAGTGGACATACATATTCTTATCTCCCATTCCCTCAGCACGCGATGCAGCCAGCATAAAATATTCAAGAGCCCTGGTATAGATTCCATTGTTATGGTACAGATTCCCAATATTGAAAAAGATCTCAGGATTTGTTGTCAATTCGGGATTGGAACAAATATCGATGCATTTCTGCAGGTAAAACAGGCTGGAATCCTTATTCTTTGTTGAAAAGTATTCTGCCCGTTCAAGGCAGTTGGTTATCCGATCCTGATCAGATTGAGCTATTGCAGAAGTGATTCGGGGTGGAAACATTAACAGAAAGAAAGGAATCGATCCACTCAGTAACTGTCTGATCAAAGGGTAGTTTTTCACTGTTTAAGAGCTGTTTTCAGGAAAACTAAATATAAACAAAATTATTTATCTGTCAACTGATATTCAATTTCTTCCAGTGACCTTCCTTTTGTCTCGCGAAGTTTTTTCCAGATAAACCAGAATCCAAGAGCACAGATCAAACCAAAAAGCCAGATTCACACTTCCGGTGATGACAATATTGAACAGAATATCTGAAACGCTGTATCCGGCACTGGAGAATATCTCCTGCGCATAGTTGAAGATCACATTAATTCCGCACCATTGCTGGAAAACTGCAATTATGATCCCGATGATCAGCAGTTTTGAAATTCCCGGTTCTTTAAGCACCCTTTGATCAATTTTTTGTGAGGCTGACTTTAAGGATTCTTTAATTGAAAGGTTTAGCACCTCCGATCACCACCCAGTCGTAGCCGAAAAGAAGTCCTCCCATCGCCGATACAAGGTTGATAGCAAGGAGATAACTCCAGTTGTATTTAATATTAACCATTTGAATTTTAGATAATTACAATTTTCAAGATAAAGACCCCCCTTTCTTATTTCTGGGAGAAAAAGACCCCTCTTTCCCGTTTCCCCCCACGGGGGGAAAAGGTTCATTATTATGTTTCGATTCGTTTAAATATTTCCTCCTTTTTATAATACTTTGTAGCTCTGTTATTTGAAGACCCCTTCCCCCCTGGGGGAAAGCCTGCCCCGCGATAGCGGGGGTTGGGAAGGGGGTTCATAGTTTTTTTAAAGCATCAAGCATTGCTACAACATTGTTAAAAGGCACATTGGCCTGAATTTTATGGATAGTGTTGAATACAAAACCACCATTATTGTTAAATATTTCACACTGGTGTTTCACCTGTTCCTTAACCTGTTCAGGCGTCCCGAAGGGAAAAACTCTCTGTGTATCAACACCGCCTCCCCAGAAGATTATCCTGTCGCCGTATTTCTTTTTCAGAAGGCGGCATTGTTTTATTATCATATTTTTCCGATCTTTTGGAATAAATGTGATTATGAGAATAGATTCCCGGATACCGGAACCCTTTCAGTTCAATCCGCTGAAACATCATTTGTCGTTTATCAGGGAGTTCATTGCAGATAAACTGTCTGAGGAAAACAGGCTTGATGTCAGAGCTCTTGTTAAAGAGGTTAGGCATATTGGCTCATCAGTAATGGATATTTATACAGGTGAATTATCAGTTCATGAGATCTGCAATGAAATAAAAGAATACCTGAAAAAGAACCATCTCGATAAGAAAAATAGTTTTTCCGGATGGAGCGGCATAAAATACAGCGACTTCAGAACAACAACGATTTCAGATAAATCCAGCTGGATGCTGAAATACCATAATGATGATAAGAGGTTTGTTCACCTGTTCCCTTCAAGATTTAGTCCTCATTCCTTCAGGGTAAAAGCGAATACTCTTAAATCGGCGATCCTGTACTATATAATAATTGGAAAGGATTTTGTCAGTCGGGAAGATCTGAACAATGCAAGGTCATTATTGGGATTATCGCCTGTTAAAGATCCTGAAGAAGCACGGTCAATTACAGAATTGATAGAGACCATCAGATTTATTTGAGATGGTGTTTATGATTTACAAGCTTCCGGCTAACCAAGCTCGGATATTTTTTTCAACAGTATTTTATCCTTTATCGTAACTTCCTTGTTATTAATAACAATAATTCCTTCCTTCCTTAATTCAGTCAGAAGGCGTACTGTATTTTCTTCAGATATTGCCGACATTTCGCCAAGTTCTTTTCTTGTAATGGAAAGGTCAAATCTGTTACTTCCGTAAAACCCTGAAAGGTAAAGAAGACTCTCTGCAATCCTTCCTCTTATATTCTTCTGATTAAGACATATTATTTTGTTCATTATCAAAGCCACCGATTTCCCGAAAGCTTTATTGAGCCTCAACAGAACCTCATGATTTTCAAGATATAACTCCTTTAAGAAGTCAAGATCAACCATACATACTTTAGAGTCTTCGATAGCCGTAACTGAATATGTATAATGTATGCTCTCGAAAAAAGAAAGTAATCCTATGTATGCAGGGGGTTTCATGAGATATAATATTATGTTATGCCCGTTAATCCCTTCAATATAAAGTTTGGCATTGCCTTCAACCAGGTAAATAGCATGGCTTACATTGTCTCCCTGCCTGCAGATCTTCTCATGCTTTCTGAAGTTCACCTGTATGATTTTTGCTGCCTTGAAAGAGCGGCCGGTTGTCAGGACAGCCTGGTAAATATCACATTTATGCTTGCAAATTTCGCATACGACCTTCCTTGTAGCTTTCATCTTATAAATGTATTATGACAATCCTGTTTAGTCCATTCAAATATAGTTGTTATATTTAGTTGTTTTAAAACAATGTTACATTGCAACCATTTTACCCGATTATCCTGTTACAATTTATTTATTTTAGTTCGCTCTACAAATCATTAACTATTATAAACCTATATGGAACCATCGGACAATTTTAATTTTAACCTGTTTTCTCCAAGGAACCTGCATGGCAGAAAGAACAGGAATGTTATTATTACAATGCTCATAATATGGGCTACAGCTGTCTTTGGATTTCAGATCCTGTTGAAAACCATCGAGAAGCCCACACCGGAAAAATCGCTGGTAGTTTTTGAGTCTGTCTGGCCGGAGGCTATTTCAGGCAACTTAAATGCAGTTAATTACAAAGGCCTCCTGAATTCTGTCATCCTTGTTAAAGGAAAGAATACGGTAAAACCCGAACATCAGAAAATACTTAACTCAGCCATAAGCTGCATAACATTCAGTGTTCTTCCGGATTCTCTCAAATCAGCTGTTCTTGAAACTATTTCAGAAATATCTGCCACCAAAATATCTGCCACCAAACAACAGCTTCCTGCATCAAAAGACCAGGAGTTTCTTGACTTAAAATCTGCAATACTGATTAAAGAGAAGAAAATCAATGAAATCACATCTCCTTATACTGGAATCTTAAATGGCAGTCTTGAAGAAAAGATTCTTACAACAAGCCTTTCTGCAGATTTCCCGGGATCATTGTCTGATGAATCCCTGAGCGGACTTCCTCAGATAATGAATCTATATCTTATGCATAACCAATCGATTCTTACGGATATAAAGGTTCTGGGATTTCCATTCCACTATTTTTACACGGCAGTATTCCTACTATTATTGTTCATCGATTGCTGAATAAAAAATATTATGATTATGAAAAAAATATATATATCCATTTTCCTGATTTTTGGCATAGCGCTAAACCTGGGTGCTCAAAACCTTACCCAGCTTGAAGGAAGTTTTAAGACCGGTCCGGCAATAATCCTGATCGCCACTCTTGTGACATTTGTTCTGGTCGGAATTTTCTTCCGTGCAAAAGATCCTGCCGATTATTATGCTGCAGGAAGGAAAATCTCGAAGGTTGGCTCCGGAATGGCGATTGCCTCCAACTGGATGAGTGCAGCATCTGTGCTTGGGATGGCCGGGATGATGTATGGTTTCGGATATAATGGTCTGGCATATGTTGTCGGCTGGACGGGAGGGTATGTTCTTCTTCTCATCCTGATGGCGGCACAGATAAGAAAATATGGGAAATACACTGCTCCGGATTTTATCGGAGACCGGTATTATTCACGTGATCTGCGTATAGTCAGCGCGATTTTTACCATTCTGATCTCATTTGCATATTGTGTGGGTCAGTTCGGCGGCATAGGGTTGATGTTCAAATGGATATTAGGACTTAACTATACATGGGCAGTTATCATCGGGTCGTCAGTGGTCCTGCTCTATACTCTGATCTCGGGAATGATCGGGGCTACTAAAAACATGCAGATTCAGTATGTAATTATTGTTGTTTCATTCCTGATTCCGGTATTTATTATGGCTTTCAAATTTGATTATTTCTGGCTTGTGCCTCAAATCGGATATGGAGCAGCAGTAAGTGATATTGTTCAGGGTATTCCAGCACCGAACATTTCAAATGGAACTGCTCTGCTGAATGCTTACGGCCATGATCTATCCATTGTACCAAGTCCTGAATTTGCTATGCCATGGGACAGTGGATTGCAATTTGTTTCTCACTTATGGTAGGTACTGCAGGCCTGCCCCATGTGATCCAGCGGTTTTATGTTGTCCCTAAAGTGACTGATGCAAGATGGTCCGTTGTGTGGGGATTGTTTTTTATATGCCTCGTTTACTGGACAGCTCCGGCATATTCGACTTTTGGAAAACTTCTTTCCTCAAATCCGGATGTCGGAGTTCTGGCCAAAGATGCAATTGTAGTCTACACTGCACAGCTTGGTGGTGTCAATTCCCTCGTAGTCGGATTGCTTGCAGCAGGTGCCATTTCAGCGGCATTTTCAACAGTTGCCGGGCTTCTGGTAGCAGGTGCATCTGCGTTTTCACATGACCTTTATGTTAAAGTATTCAGGCCGGATGCGACTCCAAAGTCACAGCTTCATGTTGCACGTATTGGAACCATTATTATGGGCGTTGCTGTTACATTGGTTGCTCTCCTAAAACTCGGACTGATAGCTCAGCTTGTTTCCGTTGCTTTTTCAATGGCCGCATGTACAATTTTCCCGTTGTTTCTTCTCGGTATATGGTGGAGCGGTTCCAATAAAGCGGGAGCAAAAGCAGGCCTCACAGCAGGAATCCTGGTTACCACTATCTCCTTAACTTACTTCATTGTAGGATTGAGCGGCGGAAGGCTCCCGGGACAGGAATTCATTTCATACTGGTTAAATGTATGGTATTTTGCATGGATAGGAGCCCCTCTTGCTATTATTGTTAATATCATTGTATCAAAATTTACCACT
>JALONV010000039.1 GCA_025454755.1 Bacteroidales bacterium
TTTGTTTACTTCTGGAAACCCGGAACCCTGAACCATCTATAATTTCTTCAGGTAATCCCCGGCTTTCTTTATTGCATTGTTTATACCTCCGGGATTTTTGCCTCCGGCAGTTGCCAGGAATGGTTGACCGCCGCCTCCACCATTAATTTCACCTGCTATTTCCTTGATAATCTCAACCGCGCTTATCTTCTTTTCAGAGATCAGCTTATCGCTTACCATCACAACAATATTGGCTTTTCCTGCAATTGACGAACCAATCACCAGAACAGTATTTTCAGATGCTTTCCTTGCTTCGAAAGCTATTGTTTTAAGATTGTCGGGTGATTCGGATTCTACCAGACCTGAGATAAATCTTATTTTATCAATGTTTATCGCCTTTGTCTCAAGTTCCTTCAGTATAAAAATTGCAGCCGTCTGCTGGCACTTTTCCAATGTTTTTCTGAGTGAGATGTTCTCGGCTATCAGTTTTTCCACTCCATCTTTTATATTGCCCGGAGTCTTAAGAAGCGCCGCAACATCTTCTGCTGCAGTAAGTTTCTCACTGATATATTCATCTGCCCTTAAGGCAGTCACAGCTTCAATCCTCCTTATCCCGGCAGCGATTGCACCTTCGGAAATGATCTTTATAATACCAATATTGGCTGTGGACTCCACATGTGTGCCACCACATAATTCAACAGAATTGCCAAATTCAATAACCCTTACACTTTCACCATATTTTTCTCCGAAAAGAGCCATGGCGCCCATTGATTTTGCTTTTTTGAGCGATACATTATCTGTCACTTTTCTGTGGAGGTTTTCCCTGACCATTTTATTGGCAATCATTTCAACCCGTGTAAGTTCTTCCCTGGTAATCTTATTAAAATGGCTGAAATCGAACCTGAGTCTTTCAGGAGTGACAAGTGAGCCTTTTTGCTCAACATGATTCCCGAGGACAGCCCTTAGGGCATAGTGAAGCAGATGTGTTGCAGTATGGTTATTTGCCGTCATCTGATGCCTTTCGACATCAACAATAGCTTTGAACTGGGCTTTTGGAAAGGCAGGTGACTTTTTTGCAGCATGAATGATAAGTTCATTCTCCCTGATTGTATCGCTGATCTCAATCCTTTCGTTGTCGGAAAGAATATATCCTGAATCACCAACCTGTCCTCCCGACTCTGCATAAAACGGCGTTTTGTTGAAGACAATCTGGCAAACCTCTTTGCCTTTTATTTTTACCTTCCGGTATTTGGTAATAAGTACTTCATCTTCAGTTTTCTCATACCCGGTGAAAGTGGTTTCATCATTATCCCTGATGATAATCCAATCACCTGCATCAATTGTCCCGTCTTCACGTGATCTGTTCTTCTGTCCCTGCATCTCTTTTTCAAATCCTACGGTATCGAGCTTCATGCCATTTTCCCTGAGGATAAGCTGTGTCAGATCCACCGGGAATCCATATGTATCGTAAAGCTCAAAGGCGATATTGCCGGGGAAGAGATTCTCCTTGCTTCTCTTCATGTCGGAAATGATCTTTCCGATCATCTTTAATCCCTTGCCAAGTGTTTTGAGGAAGGCCGATTCTTCTTCAAATATGATCTTTGATATCTGATCTGCTGATTTTCTCAGTTCGGGGTACTGATCACCCATCGTATCGGCAAGCACCGGTACGAGCTTACAGATAAACGGTTCTTCGGTATCGAGATAATTATATCCATATCGTACTGCCCTGCGCAGTATCCTCCTTATCACATAACCGGCTTTATTATTTGAAGGAATCTGGCCGTCGGCTATCGAGAAGGCGACAGCCCTGAGGTGGTCGGCCACAACCCGCATGGCCACATCGCTGTTTGCTGAGGCCCCGTATTTTTTGCCGGTAATTGAAGATATTTCTCCGATTATGGACTGGAAGATGTCAGTATCGTAATTTGATTTCTTGTTCTGAACAACCATGCAGAGCCTTTCGAATCCCATTCCTGTATCTACGTGACTTGCAGGCAGTGTTTCAAGGGAACCGTCAGCCTTGCGGTTGTACTGGATGAAAACCAGGTTCCAGATCTCGATAACCTGAGGGTGCCCCTTGTTTATCAGCTCATGCCCCTGTCTCTTTGCCCTTTCATTATCGTCCCTGATATCGACATGTATTTCCGAGCATGGTCCGCATGGTCCTGTCTCTCCCATTTCCCAGAAATTATCCTTTTTTGATCCTTCAATTATGCGGTTTGAAGATTTCTGGAAGCATTTTTTCCAGAATTTAAATGAATCATCATCCCTTGGAACATTCTCTTCAGGACTTCCCTCAAAAACGGTCGCATAAATCCTGTCGGCTGGTATCCCAAGCCTTCCGGTAAGAAATTCCCATGCCCATTCAATAGTTTCTTTTTTAAAATAATCACCAAACGACCAGCTGCCGAGCATCTCGAACATGGTGTGATGATAAGTGTCGTGACCCACTTCTTCCAGGTCATTATGCTTGCCGGATACCCTGAGACACTTCTGCGAGTCTGCCACCCTGACGCTCTTTGGCTGGAGGTTTCCCAGAAAATAATCCTTAAACTGGTTCATCCCTGCGTTGGTGAACATCAGTGTGGGATCATTTTTTACAACCATTGGTGCCGAGTGCACAATCTCATGACCTTTTGATCGAAAAAACTCTAAAAACTCCTGCCTCAGCTCCCTTGACTTCATATATTGTTGTAGATGTGTTATGTAAATATACCCGAAAATCGGCTTGTAAAATTAATTTATTTGATTTAGATTTGTCGATTGCCTAAGAATAAAATTCGAAAACCAGACTCGGGTAATGGGTAAACGGAACTACTTTCTTGATCTTAACGATCTGCAATACAAGCAGGTAAAGCATCCATTCTGGAAGAAACTTTTGCATTCACTTTTTTGGATAGCAGGTACACTGGCCATTACAGTACTGTATATAACTATATTCCAGAAGTATTTTGGCTCACCCAAAGAACATGTGCTCAATCAGCAGATCGACAACATCAAGCTTGAATATTCGATTGCAAACAGAAAGCTTGATATTTCAATGAAGGCTCTAACTAGCCTGAAACAGTCGGATGAGATAAGATACCGTCCCATAATGAAAATGGACAGCATCCCGTGGTCGATAAGAAATCCGGGATTTGGCGGTGTAGACAGGTTCAGAAGCCTCGACGGATACATTAACAGTTATCTTATGAGATCGACCCTCGAGAGGATTGAAGAAATGAAAAATATGGCAAATGTTCAGAATGAGTCATTTGTTACAATAAGGGACAAGTCTGAGGAGTGGAAGTTTGAGATGGACCATCTTCCTGCGATAAGTCCTGTCGATCCCTCATTCAGGCTTGGTGACAGGTATGGATTCCGCGAAGTTCACCCTGTGCTTGGATACGGAAGGATGCACTATGGACAGGATTTTGAGGTTCCCAACGGAACAAAGGTTTATGCCACAGGTAATGGGAGGGTAGTTGAATCAGGCCGTAATGGAGGAGGTTTTGGAAATTATGTGGTTATCGATCATGGCTATGGCCTTGTTTCTATTTATGCACACCTGAGCGAGATAAAGGTTCCAAAGGATATCAATGTCAGGAGAGGAGATCTTATCGGTCTCAGCGGAAGTACAGGAACATCTTCAGGCCCTCATTTGCATTACCAGATAAACAAGTACGGATCACCTGTAAATGCAATAAATTTCTTCAATAACGATATAACCCAGGAAGAATTCCGCGAGATGATCCAGGCTTTCGGATCAGATTCGATGTTAAGATAATCTGTTCCGAATTGATTATCTTTGCAACGCTATGCCAAAATCAAGATACAGGTTTAATCCGGAATCGCTGAGTTTCGACAAAGTGAAACTCGGGTTCAGGGCTGTGCTTCTGCGAGGCCTGGCATATTTTGTCGGCTCTGTTCTTGTCGCATTGGTATATTACCTTGTTTTTGCCGCATTTTTCGATTCACCCAAGGAGAAAGCCCTTCTTCGTGAAATAGACCAGCTTACACTCCAGTATGACATTATCCACCGCGAGATGGAAAACCTCGATAAGGTTATCGGCCAGCTCGAGGAAAAAGATGATAATCTTTACAGGACTATTTTCGAAGCTGAACCTGTCCCTGAGACACAGCGGGAAAGCGGAGTCGGAGGCATCAACAGATACAAGGATCTGGAAGGCTATAATAACTCGAGTATTGTGATAGAAACAACGAAGAAACTGGATAATCTTAAAAAGAAGATTGTAGTTCAGTCAAAATCATATGATGAGCTGTATGACCTTGCCAGGAGAAAAGAGGAAATGCTGAAATCAATACCGGCCATAATGCCTATTTCCAATAAGGATCTGACGCGTACTGCCTCAGGTTTCGGTCCAAGAATACATCCTATCTACAAGATCATTAAATTTCATGCAGGCATGGATTTCACTGCCCCCATGGGGTCGGAAATATATGTGACAGGCAACGGAACTGTTGAAGCTGTGAACATCTCGGCAAGAGGATTAGGTAAGCACATTATCGTTGATCATGGTTTCGGATATAAATCCATCTATGCGCATCTCGATGATTTCAATTCAAGGAGAGGACAGAAAGTCAACAGGGGGGATGTGATCGGATTTGTCGGTAATACCGGAACTTCAGTAGCTCCGCATCTCCATTATGAGATAAAGCTGAACGGGAGGAACATCGATCCGGTCAATTATTATATGAACGATCTTACTGCTGCAGAATACGATAAGATGATCGAAATAGTTTCAAAGACCGGACAATCTTTTGATTAGCCTTCCTGGAGTCTTCTATGAAAAGAAATATTATTTCAGTTTCGCTGTGCATGTTGTTAGGAAGCAGTGCCTTTTCGCAGGTTGACACGGTACTGAGCGATACGACAAAATTTCAGAGAGAGATAATTATTTCAGGTGTCGGCGATATAATGTTTGGAACTGCATTTCCCTCAGTCAGGTTCCTTCCTCCTCATGATAATCCTTTATTGCTGCTTGGCGATCTTGCTGATACTCTCGCAGGATGCGACATCACATTCGGGAACCTCGAGGGTTCATTCCTCGATGATGGTGAACCTGCCAAGAGATGCAGGGACACTACCATCTGTTACCTTTTCAGGATGCCTGAAAGATATGCCGGAGCTCTTGCTGAGGCAGGATTTGACTTCCTGAGCCTTGCCAATAATCATTTCGGCGATTTTGGCTATCCTTCACGCAAACGGACCATGCAGCTGCTGGATTCGCTTGGCATAAAATATGGAGGACTTCTGGAATACCCGTTTTCATATCTTTGCAGGGACAGCCTTCTCTACGGCTTCTGTGCTTTTGCGCCCAATGCCGGGACAGTAAGCATAACCGGAATGGATGAAGCTGAAGGAATAGTAAGGAAGCTTGCTGATACCTGCGACATAGTGATCGTTTCATTTCATGGTGGCGCCGAAGGTGCCAGTTACCAGCATGTCACGCGCGATTATGAAATGTATTACACTGAGAACAGGGGCAATGTCTATAATTTTGCGCACAGGATGATCGATGCAGGTGCAGATGTGATCTTTGGTCACGGACCTCATATAACAAGGGCTGTGGAAGTTTATAACGGACGCTTCATAGCATACAGCCTCGGCAATTTCTGCACTTACGGAAGATTTAATCTGTCGGGACCCAATGGGATAGCACCATTAATGAGGATAAATGTCGATACTGCCGGAAAATTCCTGCGCGGAAGAATCATCCCGGTTTACCAGGAATACTCAGGCGGTGTAAAGATCGATCCGGGGAAGAGAGCAATACAGAAGATCCGTGACCTGACAACCGCCGATTTTCCTGATTCTGTCATAACAATTAATGAAAACGGAGAAATAACATATAAGTAATTGCCATGCCATACAAGGAAAAACCAATCGAGAAGCTCTATTATTCAATAGGCGAAGTCGCTGATATGCTTGATGTTCCGGTATCGACTGTGAGGTTCTGGGAAAATGAGTTCGATATCCTGAAACCGATGAAGAACAAGAAAGGCAACAGGATGTTCACGCCTGCCGATATCAAGAACCTGAAGATCATTCATCATCTTCTCAAGGAAGAAGGGATGACCCTCCCCGGTGCAAAAAAGAGACTCTCGGGAAAATGGGAGGAGACAGATTACAAGTATAAGATCAATGAATCTCTTCAGAAAATAAAGACTTTACTTTTAGATTTACGAGATTCTGTTTAATTTAGATAACCCCACCCCAACCCTCCCCTTAAATGTAAGGGGAGGGAGCTTTTATTTGAGTATTTGCACCCCTGCCCTTATCCTTAAGGGAAGGGGCTGGGGGAAGGGTTTAAAAAAGGGAATATATGAAACTGAAAGACCTTACTTCATTTCTCGACTCGGCAATCCCCCTCTCATTCCAGGAAGGATATGACAATGCCGGACTGCAGGTCGGATCACCCGAAAAAGAGATCAGCTCTGCGCTCATAACCCTGGATGTTACTGAAGAGATACTCGATGAAGCCGGTTATGCCGGGTGTGATGTTATCATCTCACATCACCCCGTGATCTTTAGCGGTATAAAACAATTGTCAGGGAAGAACGAAACTGAAAGAGTCATCCTGAAGGCTATAAAACAGGACGTGGCTATATATTCGGCACACACCAACCTTGATGTCCTTGAAAACGGAGTAACCCGGAAAATGGCCGAAAAACTTGGGCTTCAGAATGTAAAGGTGCTCCTGCCTCTGAGGAATAAACTGCTGAAGCTGGTTACTTTCATTCCTGAAGGCCACCTTGATAAGGTGAGAGAGGCTGTTTTCAGTGCAGGCGCAGGAGTAATAGGAGGTTATGACAACTGCGGTTTCGCAGCTCCCGGAACCGGCAGCTTCAGAGCAGGAGATAATGCCAGACCATTTGCCGGTGAAAAGGGAAAACTCCATTTTGAAAAGGAGGTCAGGTTTGAGACTGTCTTATTTACGCATATGAAAGGCAGGATAGTGAGGGCGCTGCTTGAAGCACATCCTTATGAGGAGGTCGCTTATGATCTGTATCCACTTGAAAATGAGAATGTAATGGCAGGAATGGGCTGTACCGGAGAATTCACGGATCCCATGAGCGAGAAGGAATTTCTGGCAATGCTGGGATCGGTATTCTCAGCTAAAGGAATCAGGCATTCAAAGCCGACAGGCAGGAAGATCAGAAAAGTTGCCATGTGCGGCGGTGCAGGTGGTCAGTATATAAAAGATGCAATCTCTTCAGGCGCTGACGCTTATGTAACAGGAGACGTAAGGTATCATAGTTTTTTTGAAGCGTTAAACAATATTCTCGTGGCTGATATCGGCCATTTTGAGAGTGAAAAATTCTCAACTGAGATATTATACGATCTAATTATTAAAAAATTCCCTACATTTGCACTCCGGTTTTCAGAAGTAAATACGAATCCAATAAACTATTTGTAAGATGGAAAAGAACAAATCACACGAAGCTGAGATCCCTGTAGAAGATAGATTACGTGCGTTGTACAGTCTGCAGCTGGTTGATTCAGAAATAGATAAGATAAAGACACTCCGTGGCGAGCTCCCTCTTGAAGTACAGGACCTCGAAGATGATATCGCAGGACTTGAAACCAGGCTGGGCAATCTGAGAGAGGAGGTTGTGGCTCTTGAAAAAAACGTTCAGAAAAAACATAATGAAATAACTGACTCAGAGGGCCTGATAAAGAAATATGAGGATCAGCAGAAAAATGTACGGAATAACAGGGAATTTGATTCACTTTCAAAGGAGATTGAATATCAGAATCTCGAAATAGAACTCTACAACAAGAAGATCAAGGAGTTTACTGTACAGATTGAAGAAAAGAAAGTTCTTATCAAGGACTCAGAAGGGATACTCAACGAAAGGAAATCCGATCTTGAGACAAAGAAGTCGGAACTTGATGAGATAATTATGGACACCCAGAAAGAGGAGGAAGGATTGTACAAGAAGCTTGATAAAGTCCAGAATCTTATCGAGGAGAGGTTGCTCACAGCATATAAGAGGATCCGCTCAAATGCCAGGAACGGACTTGCTGTGGTTCCGGTTCAGCGTGATGCCTGCGGCGGATGCTTCAACCAGATACCTCCCCAGAGACAGCTCGACATCAAATCGAGAAAGAAGATCATAGTATGCGAGTACTGCGGACGCATTCTCGTGGACGATGAAATAATAAAGGAAAGCAAGATCTGAAACAAACAATTTCGTATATCGAGGGGGTCTCAAAAGCCTGATTCTTGCCCCCTGTCCCGCCTAAGCGGGATTCTTTAAATATCAGAGAATCAGGAGGTTCCGCCTTGCGGAATTTAGGGGCAATAAAAAAGAGAGGGGCTTTTGAGACAGCCTCTTTTTATTTAACTTTACGAAAAAGTCTGATATATTGCCATGACAACAACCGAGTTCAGGAACCTTATTTCCCAGGGTATTCCTTCAACACTGCCGCCACCAAAGCCTTTTGATAATTCCCTCAATCATGCACCTAAGAGAAAGGATATTCTGACAATAACAGAGAAGAAGCTTGCTCTCAGGAATGCACTCAGGTATTTTCCAGCTGTGTTTCATGAAACTCTTGCCAGGGAATTTGCAAATGAGCTCCGGGAATATGGAAGGATCTATATGCACAGATTCCGTCCGGATTACGAAATAAAAGCGAGACCTCTAGATGATTTTCCTTATCGTTCCAGGAAAGCTGCGGCCATTATGCTGATGATATCCAACAATCTTGATATCGCTGTTGCCCAGCATCCCCATGAGCTAATAACATACGGCGGAAACGGAGCTGTATTCCAGAACTGGGCCCAGTATCTCCTGACAATGAAATATCTGTCGGAAATGACAGATGATCAAACACTTGTAATGTATTCCGGCCATCCGATGGGATTGTTCCCGTCACATAAGGATGCTCCAAGGGTGGTCGTGACAAACGGGATTATGATACCAAATTATTCATCCCAGGACGACTGGGAGAGATTCAATGCAATGGGGGTAACGCAGTACGGACAGATGACAGCGGGGTCATATATGTATATAGGACCCCAGGGGATAGTTCACGGAACAACAATTACCATCCTGAATGCCGGTAGAATAACAGCAGGAAAAGAAGGAAGCCTGGCCGGAAAACTGTTCGTATCATCAGGTCTCGGAGGCATGTCAGGCGCACAGCCAAAGGCGGCGGGAATAGCAGGCGTAATTTCAGTAATTGCTGAGGTGAATCCCAGGGCAATCACGACACGCCACTCGCAGGGATGGGTAGATGAGGTCACGGAGAATATGGGAGAGCTGATAAACAGGGTGAGGAAAGCAAAGGAAAATAAGGAGGTTGTTTCAATCGCCTATCATGGAAATATTGTTGAGGTATGGGAAAAATTTGCTGATGAAGGCATATTTGTAGACCTGGGTTCTGACCAGACATCGCTGCATAATCCATGGTCAGGAGGATATTACCCTGCAGGTTTAAGCTTTGAGGAATCAAACAGGATGATGTCGGCTGACCCCGAAAATTTCAGGATCTTTGTTAAAAAGTCGCTCATCCGCCAGGTTGATGCCATCAACCGGCACACTGCCAGGGGAACCTATTTTTTTGATTATGGAAATGCATTTTTGCTGGAAGCTTCGCGGGCAGGAGCCGACATAATGAAGTCGAACGGAGAATTCAGGTATCCATCTTATGTTCAGGATATTATGGGACCTCTCTGTTTTGATTACGGATTCGGTCCTTTCAGATGGGTTTGCTGTTCAAATGACCCGGCCGACCTTGAAACTACAGATACCATAGCTGTCAAAACGCTGAAACGACTAATGAAAAATTCTCCGGTTCAGATAAAACAGCAGATGGCCGACAATATTCGCTGGATAAAGGAGGCCCGAAGAAACAGGCTTGTCGTGGGATCGCAGGCCAGGATACTTTATGCTGATGCAGAAGGAAGGATTGCTCTTGCTGATTCCTTCAACAAAGCAGTTGC
Source organism: Bacteroidales bacterium (assembly GCA_025454755.1). Classification (GTDB taxonomy): domain Bacteria; phylum Bacteroidota; class Bacteroidia; order Bacteroidales; family VadinHA17; genus LD21. Next base: position 9,939 of record JALONV010000039.1, read on the forward strand.
TTCAGGCAAGCTAAAGGCTCCTGTGGTTATCGGGAGGGACCATCATGATGTGTCCGGAACAGATTCACCTTATCGTGAGACTTCAAATATTTATGATGGATCGAGGTTTACTGCCGACATGGCTGTCCAGAATGTTATAGGCGATTCTTTCCGCGGTGCAACATGGGTATCGCTGCACAATGGCGGCGGAGTAGGCTGGGGAGAGGTAATAAACGGCGGTTTTGGGATGGTTCTTGACGGCACAAGGGATACCGGCAGAAAGCTGAAAATGATGCTTCACTGGGATGTCAATAACGGAATTGCCCGCAGAAGCTGGGCCAGGAATGAAGGTGCCATGTTTGCACTGAAGAGGGAGATGGAGAGAACGCCGGGACTAAAAGTCACCTTTCCTAATCTGGTGGATGATGGAATATTAAACTGTATTATTGACTCCAAAATCCCCTAACCCCCTTGCCCTAAACTACCCTTTATACACAAGTATTATTATAGTACTGATATTCAGGAGATTCCTCGCTTCGCTCGGAATGACAGGTTACTTGAGGGTATTTAAGGAAAGAGGCGGCGCGTTTTGCACAATATTCGATTAAAGAGAAAGATAACTGCAAAACGCGCCGCCTCTTTCCCATATTAACAACAATCCTCCTGTCATTCCGAGCGAAGCCGACGCAGGAGGCGAAGAGAGGAATCTCCAAGACTTTACTGCGTTTTATTAAAAGATGTGTATAAAGGGTAGCTGCCCTAAAGGGGGGTTGGGGGGCAGGTGGTTAGGTGGTCAGGGGAGTATTATTTCAACAGAACTGAGGCAATCGCCACAACTCCTTCCTCTCTTCCAATGAACCCCATTTTTTCGGCAGTGGTGGCTTTAATTGAGATGTTGTCAGGAGATGTTTCAAGGATGCCTGCAATAGTAGTTCTCATTTCAGGAATAAATGCAGAGATCTTTGGTTTCTCCAGGCAGACAGTGCTGTCGACATTTACTATGGTATAGCCTTTTGCCTTTATAATGTCTGATGTCCTTCTTAAAAGTATCTTACTGTCTATATTCTTAAACTCGGGACTGGTATCAGGGAAGTGATGACCAATGTCACCAAGTGCTGCAGCACCAAGAATAGCATCGCAGATTGCATGGAGCAGAACATCGCCGTCGGAATGGGCAATGCATCCTTTTTCTGATGGTATCAGGAGGCCGCCAAGCCAGAGTTTCAGTCCTTTTTCAAGGCGGTGGAAGTCAATGCCCTGGCCTGTTCTGAGATTCATCGGCTTGTTTGAGTTGCTTTCCTCAGCGCACTGCTGTCGAAGGATAGCGAAAAACGGAGTGTGCGGGCGAGCGGGTGATTAAGAGTAACGGGCATCAGATATGAAAAGTCGATCGTGAAGCCGCTCATCCTGAAACCTGCGCCTGCAGTAAAATACTGACGCTTGCCTTTATAGGCATTCTCATGAAAATAGCCAGCTCTGAGGGCGAAGATATTGTTGTACCAGTATTCAGCCCCATAGGAATAGGTTATCTCATGAAGTTCTTCAACAAAACCGCCCGGAGCATCTCCGAAAGAGGTGAATAATGCTTCGGGGACCGAGATATTCTTCTCTTCCGTAAGCGTGGAGTCGGGAGTGGGAACAAGCAGTTTGTTCAGGTCGACAGTAAAAGAAAGTTTATTGAACCGGTCGAAATCGAAAGTAAGTGCCGATCCGAGTCTCAGGTTCATCGGGATGAAATCTGAATATGATTCGGTGTAACTCATCTTTGAACCGATATTTGAAATGTCGGCACCAATTGCAATCAGGGCATCCTTGTTAAAAAGGTTTATACCTTTATGATAATATCCTGATATATCTGCAGCAATTGAAAGTCCTGGTTTTGTATCCTGTCCATCAATCTGGTAGCCGTGTGTCAGATTTGAATAGATAAACCTGAAAGCGACACCTCCGGAAAAATTTTCTGAGAATAGTCTGGAATAAGCAACATCGGCTGCCCATTCATTAGGATTAACTACAAGCTGAGTTGCACCGGTATTGTCGGTAAAATCAATTTTACCGTAAGAAGAGTAGATAAGACTTGCACTGACTACCTGTTTCTTATCGAACCGGTAATAGCCTGACAGATAGGCAATATTAATATCCGGTACCATAGTTCTGAGCCAGGGGATATATGATATAGCAACACCGTACTTGCCGTCGATAAAGGCAAATTTTGCAGGATTCCAGTGCATGCTATAAATATCAGGAGTTGTTGCCACGCCTGCATCGCCCATAGCTCCTGCTCTTGAATCCGGAGCTATTGTAAGCCACGGGACCACCGTTTGTATAGGATTATAATCATATTTATTATCCTGTCCATAAGTGGCTGTGCTTATCATAAGCAAAGCCAAAAACAGAACAGGTGCAACCGTATTCTTTTTCATTATCATTCCTGTCATTCTGAGAAAGTGCAAATATAAAACATTTTTTTTCCTATCTTATTGTGTTCAAGTTATAATATCATGATTCGTCCTGAAGCAGTGGCCTTCTCTCCCTCTTCTGTCCGGACAGAAATCCTGTAAGGATAAATTCCTTTTTTCACCCTTACACCACTGCTGTTGTTTCCATCCCAGACTACAGGTGAAAGCTGATAGCCTGTCGCATATTCATTAGTTTCAAGGATTCTTATCAATCTCCCTGTTCCGTCGAATATGGATATGGTTATTTCAAGCTCTTCGTCTGGTCTGTTATGCTCTGCGGAAATTTTTGTGTTTTCCACGGCAGGATTAGGATAATTGATCAGGTTTGTAAGAAGAAACTTACCATCAGTTTCAACTATAAAATGGATAACCTCTTCAGATGAATTGTTGAAGTTGTCCCAGGCTTTTAGCTTAAGGGAATGACTTCCGGCTGCAAGTTCAGATAGGTCATACACTATCTGCCCTTTCATAAAATTATCGAAGTCATTTTCAAAATAATTATTCAGCACGAAAGAATTATTCTGTTTATTATCGAGGAATGCAATGAGGTCGTGTCCGATACCTGATCCGGTTGTGTTAATCCCTCCCGGGTCTTCAATTATTGCAAGCATCCGGGGATTTCTGTCAGTCATCCCGCCGTTCCTGAAAAGAGTATCATTCATGAAGAGCCTTATTTCCGGACCGGTTGTGTCTGTAACATCCGTATTTGCAAATCCACCCACAACGATGCCGGAGTAAACGCCACCCATGTCCAGATCCGAATTGTATGCGTAATAGCTTATTTTACCTTTGCCGTATGTGTAGTCAATATCTCTGGGCACGATAAATGAGAACCTGAACCTGCCATTTTGCGAAGTCGTTTTTCCGCTGAAGATAATATTGTTGAAGAGCTTGAATTTAATTGATTGTCCTCCGTCATTGGCGAGGGTTTTTACATCAGAAGGCTTTTCATAAACCAGCGGATTAATAATTCCACTGAAATCATTGAGCAGTGTTCCATTATTATCTTCCACATGTCCGGATATTGTAACATAAGTCAGGGCTTTAAGGCTGTCGGGAGAACCGGCTACTGACACATGATTAATGGAATCTGTGATAACCTGTCCGTGCCACGGGTATGAGAGCCTTAATGCCGGATCGCCGAGAAGGGAGAAATTCCTTTTATTGGATCCGTTTCCCGAGTTATTCTTTGCAGTCCTGATTATGTCGCCAAGCCTGAGAGCATTGCCTTCAGCATCGCGTTTAAAAGCAGCATCAAAAATATTCTTGTTAAGGAAATAGTTTGGCGCGGAATAGACAACCCTTGTTGTGGACATCAGGGCAATTGCCCCGCCGTTTTCATTCAGCAGAACCATTTCACCGGCAGAGGTTTTCGCGGTCATCTCCCTTGTGATGAGATTAGTCTCAATATCGTCGAACCTGCTGAACTCGCATGTGGCTGTGATGAACAGTGGAAGCCTGCAGCCATTGTCCCATGCTTTTATATCTTCAGTTTTCATTACTCTTTCATGTGCCAGTCCGGTTTCACTTCCATGGCCTATGTAATTGAATATCAGACAACCTGAGTTGATGCGGTCATTGATGGCTGTATTTACTTCGGGATAGGATTGCCCGTTAACCGAAGTAACCTGCCTGAAAGCATCAAGGTAGATCTTGTCAATATTAAATGAAGGGGCACTCTCCGTAAGGAGGTTAGCCAGGCCTTCAGCATCAGATATATGGGCATTCCCGTCTTCATCATCAGCAGAAATGCAGATCACATTTTTCCAGTCGCCTGAGTTTGAAGGATTCAGGTAACCTTCAATTTTTCTTACCAGTACTTCTGCCTGGGCAGTGTCAGAGACCGGCAGACGACCGATACCTATATCTTCAGTTCCATCAGCTTCACCTTCTCCATCCTCAAGAAGGCCATAAAAGTCATCGGATGTAAATGATAAAACGACAACATTGGAAACCTGTGACTGATAAGTAGGAATGAAATTAGGATTTTTTGGCGGAAGTGTACGGTTTTCATAAGAACCGTCACCAAAGAGCAAAAGATATTTTAACGGATTCCGGGTCGACGACTGTCTGATGAACTTCATCCTGACAAAATTCCTTATAGCTGCTATATCGGGTGTGCCTCCCGAGAATTCATTATAGATCTTTTCCGTTGTCACAACGAGAGACACAAGCCCGCTGTTGCGGAAATGAAGATCAGCCAGCCTGTCGGCATATTTTCTGAAAAGCGGATGTATTATAATGATCATATCCGCAGATGGTGATCCATGAAGATCCTGGTTAGTTAGTGTACGGGTTTTTATCACAGGAGCAAGGAATCCGGATTCGTTAAAAAGCACAAATTTTCTTACCGAATCTGTTACAGATTTGAATGAAATATTGTCGCCGGTCTTTGTGTATTGAATTTTTTCAGGAGATGAAGGATCTGTTATATCCCAGATAATGGGACTATATGATGTGCTCCTGAAAGTAAATTCCGTAACGCGCCCGGCGCTGCCGGATCTGGAATCTGAATAGAAAGCGGTTTTTCCGCTGTAGACATTCATTTTTCTGCCCTGCAGCTTTACATAATCGAGCCATCCATGTGCGCCCGCTTCTCCATTATTATAGAATTTTACTGTGTATACCGGAGAAGAGGAGAGTGGATTCACCGATCCGGACGAATCAGTGATCTGGGCATAAGTTCCTGTATAGTTGAACATATTTACATTCTGCACCTGGATGCTTTTATGAAGGGTTGTCCCTTCATAAAACCTGAACATTGTATAGACAGAAGATCTGGCAAGCACCCTTATGCTGAATTTCATTTTCTCGGCAGTAACCAGGTCAGAAAAACCCGGATTGACAGTGATGCCGCTTAGCGATGAAACTGTCTGATACCACTCCCTTCCTGATTTGATAAGGTTCTCATTGTCAACCTCATGAATATAAAGTGCATCTGATTCAGACGAGAAATAATTAGTTGATGCTGATGGCGTTTCAGCTGCTGAGATTTTTCTGACAGGTCCCTTTCCGGAAGTAAGAAAATAAAATGCAGTGTCGGAATAATTATGTTTTATAAAATCATAATTTCCGGTTGTACCGTTGTATTTCCATCTGTTTGTTCCCTGTCCATAAAACAACAGATAATCACCGCTGTTAAAAATACCATCGCTCCCGGTCTCAAGATATATTGCAATCTGCTCCAGATCGTCCGGTTTCGGATCGTCATTATAATAAGAGAGCTGCCCGAAATTGTTAGCATAGATCTGAGGATCCGCCGGATTGGTCAATCCAAGTTCCTGAAGCTTTGAAAAATCGATCCGGTATATGCCATCGGCGGTCACTGCCATCTTAAACCACTGACCTCCGGCCAGAACCGAAGAAGATGCATAGTTCTCTTTGGTATTCTGCGCATACAGGTTCATGCTGACAAACAACAGAAGAAGTAATGATATATTAAATAATCTTGCCATCTTTCCGGGCAAAGATAGAAATGAGTTTTAGTTTGTATGCTAATTTTGTTCTTTTGTGAAGAGGTCAGGTTTTGAAATAATAACGTTACCGGTGCGTTGATATTGCAGAAATGTTGATGATGATAAGATATAAGTACTTCTTGGTACTGGCGGTCATTGTTTATTCCCTCAGGTTATCAGGGCAGGAAGCATTGAGTTACCAGTCGTCCATGATCGGCAACCCCTCGGTAACAGGAAGCGCAGGCGACGGGATAATGAGGATATCTTACGTGAATCATTATCCCGGGAACAATTATAATCTTCATTCTGTAAGCTTATCCTACGACAGTTTTTTCCCCTCACTTCACGGAGGTGCAGGTTTTTACATTTCTGATGAATATCTTGGAGGAATAGTAAACAACCTGAATGGAGGAGTTTCGTATTCATATATTTTGCAGGCAAGTGAAAAGCTTTTTATCAGCGGTGGTTTATCCGCTTCGTTCTATCACAGAGGATATGATTTCAGCAGTGCAATCCTTCCGGATCAGATAGATCCTCTGCTTGGCGCAGTCTTGCCGTCAGCCGAGACATTGGATGAGCGCGGAAAGACAGTTTTTGACCTGGGCACAGGTTTCCTGTTCATGACAGAGAAATTCTTTGGAGGATTTTCGGCCAGCCATCTGACGGAGCCGGACCCTTCAGGATCTGATTATAGTGATGGAAAACTTAAAAGGATTCTGCTGGTTCACGGAGCAGGGGATTTCAGTATAAACAAGGAAAAAAACACAAGGGTTGTTCCACTTGCATATATTGCTGCAGGGAAAGGAATTTTTTCCGCTGGAGCAGGCGCATCAATTGAAGGTATGTATTTGTCAGTCAATGCCATAGTGCTTACGGATAATAAGAAAAACCTGGATCTTCAGACAGGATTTTCAATAAATCTTGCAAGTTTAACGGTGTTTTACAGTTATCGTTTTAACATTGTATCGGGTGAGAACTTGCTTCCATTTTCGCTTCAACACTACACAGGTGTTGCGCTGGGTTTAAATAATGTTGATAAAAGAAAAACCATTAAAACAATAAATTTTCCTAAATTGTAGTTATATTTGATGATCAAAAAAGTCTAGGATTTATAAAAATTATTATATTTGAATATTCTTAAAAGCTATAAAATTAAAGGAGTTATGCGTAAATTCAGAACCTTAGCGGTAATATTTTTAGCTTCACTTTTCCTGGTATCCTGCAGTTTGTTCAAGAAGAAAGGTGATTCCAATGTCTCTTCTACAACAGGGTGGGCTTATAATGATCCTGATAACGGAGGATTTGAAGTGGCTCTGGGTGCCGAACAGCAAACAGGTCCGGGACTGGTTCTCATCGAAGGGGGAAGGTTTACAATGGGCCAGATTACACAGGATGTCCTGTTTGACTGGAATAACAAACCCAGAACGGTTACCGTCTCCTCATTCTACATGGATGAAACCGAGGTAACGAACGTTGATTACAGGGAATATCTGTTCTGGCTGCGTCGTGTTTACATCGATTACCAGGAAGTCCACAGGAGAGCGCTTCCTGATACACTGGTGTGGAGAAGCCCTATGGGTTTCAACGACCCATATGTCCAATATTATTTCAGGCACCCTTCATATAACCAGTATCCGGTTGTAGGTGTCAGCTGGCTCAAGGCAACCGACTATTGCCTCTGGAGAACCGACAGGGTGAACGAGCAGATCCTTATCGACGAGGGTGAATTAAGCCCAAATCCAAACCAGCTTAACCAGGACAATTTTAACACAGAAGCTTACCTGGCCGGTCAATATGAGGGAGTTACCAATAAATTGAGGGAAAGCCTTAATCCAAATCAAACTGAGAGAAGAACAAATTTTGAAGACGGATTGCTTCTTCCTGCCTATCGACTCCCCACAGAAGCAGAATGGGAGTTTGCAGCATACGCGCTCAGAGGGACAACCTTCGAGGAAAGAATATATGAAAGAAGGATCTATCCGTGGGACGGCCACAACGTCAGGAACTCAATTCCGAAGAACCGTGGAGAAATGATGGCTAACTTCATACGTGGCAGAGGCGATATGATGGGTGTTGCAGGTAACCTGAACGATATGGCAAGTATTACTGCCGAAGTAAGATCTTACTGGCCAAACGACTACGGTCTTTATTGCATGGCAGGCAACGTTAACGAATGGGTGCAGGATGTCTACCGTCCGATGACGGCTGACGATGTCGATGAATTTAACCCGTTCAGAGGGAACGTATATACCGACCTCCGCCGTGATGCCAACGGAAGGGTTGTAACAAAAGGAAACCTTGGAAGACTCTATGTTGATACGGTAAAGGCAAAAGATGTATCGACAAGGTATAATTATCAGAAAGGCGATTACAGGAATTACAAGGATGGCGATCAGAAATCTTCCATAACAACAGACTGGATCACTGAAGTGGATCCCGATAATAAGAAAGGCTCTGAATTAATGTACTATCAGAAGCCTTCTGAAGGCGGCAATGTTGAAGATTTTGTTACACTCATAAACGACAACGCCAGAGTATATAAAGGCGGCTCATGGAAAGACAGAGCATACTGGCTCAATCCTTCAACCAGGAGATTCCTCGATCAGACGGAGTCGCGTGATGATATCGGCTTCCGCTGTGCAATGATCAGAGTAGGCAGCCCATCAGGATTCTAACTGAGAGTTACCATTATAAAATAAGCCTCATTATGGTCGCATAATGAGGCTTATTTTTGAAAAATGAAAACAGACCAGATATACCAGCTTTACAGGGGATCAAAAGGAATTTCCACAGATTCCAGGACAGTGACCGAAGGACAGATCTTCTTCGCGCTCTGGGGTGATAATTTCAACGGCAATAAATTTACCGCAGATGCCTTTGAAAAAGGCGCATCCTGGGCAGTAATCGATGATCCTGCCTTTGAAACCGAAAAGACAATACTGGTCGATGATACACTTGCAGAACTTCAGTCTCTGGCATCTCATCACAGAAAAGAGATGAATTCCCATGTGCTTGCAATAACCGGATCCAACGGAAAGACAACTACAAAAGAACTTATATCTGCCATACTGTCAAGAAAATTCAAGGTCCATTCAACCCAGGGCAACCTCAATAACCATATAGGTGTACCGCTTACAATACTCTCCGCACCCCTCGATACGGAAGTGATGGTTATTGAAATGGGGGCTAGCCATGTCGGCGAAATAAGAACATTATGTCTTATTGCCAAACCTGATTATGGAATCATAACAAACATATGCCCTGCACATATTGAAGGATTCGGTTCATTTGATGGAGTTGTAAAAGCCAAAATTGAACTCTATGAACACCTGCGAAAGGTTAACGGCATCGCACTGTATAATGATAAGGATCCATTGCTCTCCGAAAAAATATACAGGCTGGTAAACCGGGCTGTTCCATTCTCAGATCCCACCGGCATTGGATTGGCAATCCACAGCGTTGAGTCGGAAATTAGTCTTCATCTTACTGCAAAATATCAGCACGGGCTCTTCAACATCAGGACTAACCTGTTCGGGGAATACAATATTGAAAACATCAGGGCAGCAATTGCAACTGGTCTTTTCTTTGGGATTGAAATGAAAGATATTGTCGAAGAAATTGAAAAATATCTTCCCCAGAATAACAGGTCACAGATAAAGGTAACTAAAAACAATACCCTTATATGTGATTCTTATAATGCGAATCCGGTCAGCATGCAAAAAGCTATTGAATCGTTTGCATCAGTAAAATCGGAAAAGAGGGTTTGCATACTGGGAGACATGCTTGAATTAGGAGATAAAAGCGAAGAAGAACATACAGCAATTCACAAGGTATTATCTGACCATAATCTGCGCGATGTAATCCTGGTCGGACCAGTTTTTTGTAAAGTTTCTGCAGGATTCCGTTTTAAAACATTCCGTGATATAAACAGACTGAAAGAATACCTTAAGGCAAAACCACTGAAAGGCTGCCATATCCTCATAAAAGGGTCAAGAGGCATTGCACTTGAGCAGCTGTACGATATTCTTTAGAAATCCTTTGCAGATTCTTCCCGGCTTCCTGTAAAATTTATATTTATCAGAAGGACTTCAGACCTGCTGGCTGATCTTATCCTTGGCCCCCATATTCCATAGCCGGAGGAAACTATAATTTGAGTATCGCCCTTCTTTGCATATCCATAGCTTACTTCAAACATAGCCCTGGTAAAATAGTTAAGTGGCCAGAATTGACCGTTGTGAGTGTGGCCGGAAAGCTGAAGGTCTACATTGTTTCTCACAGCTTCTTCAAGATTTACAGGCTGGTGATCAAGCAGGATAACCGGACGTGAATGATCAACATCCTTCATGAGCTCTTCAAGCGGAGATCTTTCGCGTGAATAGAATCTCTTTGAATCCCTGTCGATTCTTCCAATGAGTTGTATCCCTCCGGGGAGAATAACCATTTCATCCTTCAAGACCCTGATACCCTTGCTTTCAATATATGGTATGGTTCGCTTTGCTCCACCTATGAATTCATGGTTCCCCGTAATGGCGTACAAGCCATCCTTTGTATCAGGAATCGTAAAATACTGGAGAAGGTCGCCCCTCAGGACAGGTCCAATTTCACCGTCAATAATATCTCCCAGCAGCAGTACAACATCGGGCTTTTGTCCGGCGAGAATCAAAGACAGCTTTCTCATGCTTCGCTTCCTTATTATGCTGCCCAGATGAATATCGGATACTGCTGCCACTCTCAATTTATCAATACCTTCCGTTTTCTTTGGTATGGTAATATTGTACTCCCTGACTTTGGGTATTACAGCGTTTATGAATCCTCCTGCAATCAGGATCACTGAACCGGAAACGACTATGATAAATGACCATTTCCTGTAGTCGGGAAGATTCTGAGCATTCAAAATACCGGGGACTCTCAAAATAAGGCCAACCAGATCTGATAACAGGAAGAAGAAGAAACCATAAACCAAAAAACCCAACCAGAAACCTCCCATGATATTCAGAATATCGGAAAAGACTGATGAGTGTCTTGCCTCAAGCACCTTCGCAACAATGAAGCTTAATGCAATCGAGAGGAAGATAACCGTATAGAGCCACTTGTTCTCCTTAACGCCGGATATCGCATTGTACCCTTTAACAAAAATGTAGGCATTACCAAGGAAATATATTGTAAAAACAACGGCAAGGAATACTACAAGCTGGTAAGTCTTCATTAAGATCCGGGTTTCATTTTAATACTGTTGAAAGTTTTATGTCCTTTGATATAAAACTCAAAAACGATGCTCTTGTTCAAAATGAGTCCTTCCGGTTCTTTATTTCCTGTAGTTTTTATCGCTTTTCTTTTTTCTCTGAGTTTGTCTCTTATTCTCCTGGCATCCTGATGAGCCTTCCATACTGCCCTTACACTTCTGAAATCTCCTTTGAGTAGGAAGAAGACAGCTGCAATACCATCAAGAACCTTTCTTGTGAACATCAGGCGTGAGAATTCCTTCTCGGGCAGGTTTTTAAATAACAGGTATATGCTGTTGCGGAAATTAAGATATGTCTTAAAAGGCGAGCTGTAAGGCAGGGAGCCGCCTCCGACATGATAAACGGACGTATCAGGTATGAAAGAGATCCTGTATCCCATTCTGTGAAACCTCCAGCACAGGTCTATCTCTTCCATATGTGCAAAAAAATCTGCATCGAATCCGCCGCTTTTTTTCCAGGCTTCGGACCGAACTGCCATGCATGCACCTGTCGACCAGAAAATATCAATCAGCGAATTATACTGCCCCACATTCTTTTCAACCTTGCTGAGTATCCGGCCACGGCAGAAAGGATATCCGTACCTATCTATAAATCCGCCTGCAGCGCCTGCATATTCAAAATGATCCTTATTATAGTATGACAGGATCATGGGCTGACACGATGCAACATCAGGATTGCTGTCGAGATAGCTTATCAATGGTTTATGCCAGCCATCGGTGACATCGATATCAGAATTCAGAAGAACATAATATTCAGCTTCGATCTGTTCCAGAGCGAGGTTATATCCGCCTGCAAATCCATGGTTTTTATCAAATCTTATTATCCTGACATCCCTGCGATTCTGTTCGATCCATTCACATGAGCCGTCAGTTGATCCGTTGTCGGCAACGTAAAGCAAAGTATCAGTATCGACAGACTTGTCTGCAACCTTGCCCAGAAACATTTTCAGGAAGCTTAATCCGTTCCAGTTCAGTATGACAACTGCTGTCTTAACCATTTTGCGGCTCCCTTTTGTGTTTCCATCTTTTATGGCTCCAGATCCAGTATTCCGGATGCTCTTTGATTATCTCCTCCAGCCTCTTTACGTGAGTCTCCGTTATAACATGTTCAGGCACTCCTGAGGAATGGTCGAAAAGCAGTTCTACAGTAAGGCAGTATTGTCCTCTTTTTACTTTCTGAACATTGAACAGGACGACTGCCATATCATATTTTGAAGATATTTTCTCGACGCCCAGATACACTGCAGTTTCCTGGTTCAGAAAGTTTGTCCAGAATCTGATGTCTCCTTTTGCCGGGATCTGGTCAGTCAGGAATGAATAAAGGGACCTTATGTTATTTTTCCTGTTTTCTATTACATCTCTTACAACATGCTGCATTGGTGAGACAGCCATTCCGAACTTCGTCCTGTTATTAATCATAAACTTGTCGAAATACTTGTTTGCCAAAGGCTTATATATTGATACAAACTTATATTTTGCATAGAGCGGAAGGAACATAAGCCACTCCCATGTGCCGTAATGTGCAAGCACTGCAGTAACATCCCGTCCTTCATTGTAGAGTTTCTCAAGCAGTTCAGGATTGGCCAGTGGCACTCTTTTTATCATCTGTTTACTGCTTAAATGAGTCACCTTAAAGGTTTCAATAAAGAGGTCGCACAGGTGATGATAAAACTTTTTTTCGATCGCAATTATTTCATTATCGCTCTTCTCCGGGAAAGAATTTCTAAGGTTTGTCCTTACCACTTTCCTTCGATATCCGGGTAAATAATAAAAGAAGATAAAGAAGAAGTCTGAAAAAATGTAAAGCACCCTCAGGGGAAGAAGTGTTATTATCCAGTTAAAGGCATAAAAGATATAATATCCCAGTGCACTCATGCCGGTAATTTTCTATTTCTGCATAAATTTACTCACATTTTCCAGAAATTCGGGAAAAACCTTATTACAGGCAGCTACAATCTCATTTCCGTCGAGCTTTGTTTCATTGCCTGAGAAGTCGCTTACGCGGCCACCTGCTTCACGCACCATGAGTATCCCGGCTGCGACATCCCATATTTTCAGACCATATTCGTAGAAAGCTTCAAATCTTCCGCAAGCCACGTAAGCAAGATCTATTGATGCTGATCCAAGCCTGCGGATACCGTGTGTTGACCTGCAGAAGTAAGTCAGCGAGTCCATGTATTCTTCAAGACGGCTGAAATCGTTATAAGGAAATCCCGTTGCCACGAGACTGTCTTCCAGACTTGAAGCCGATGAAACATTTATGGATTTTTCATTCAGCCATGCTCCTCCATTCTTCCACGATTTAAAGAGCTCATTTACTCCGACATTGCAGACTACACCCGCAACCGGTTCACCATTCCCGGTAAGGGCAACACTGATGGCGTACGGACGTATCCCATGAACAAAATTTGTTGTCCCGTCAAGAGGATCAATAACCCAGCAATATTTAACTCCTTTTTTCGCAGCCGTTCCCTCTTCAGCTATAAAACCAGCGTCCGGCATAATCACTTTCAACCTTTCTACAAGCATCTTTTCCGATCCCTTGTCAACATAAGTTACAAAATCATGCAGGCCTTTTGTCTCGGTAAAGGCGATATCAAATTTCCCCGATTCGCGGATAATGAATTTTTCCGTTTCCATTACTGCAATTTCGATTTCGTTGCAGATTCTTTTCAGGTCAGTCATTTTTCATACTTTAAATTCAATGCTCATTCTGCCGGCACCTGTTATGCCGGTAAGTTTCACCTCTTTTATTTGTCCGGCAAGTCCTGACTGCCATGGACATTCAGCCCGTAAGTAGTTTCCGGAATAGCCGGTGATCATGCCGTTAATGCGTGTCTTTTCAAAAAGTACATCGGCTGATTTTCCTATGTTAAGTTTCATGAACTCAACATGCTGTGAATGAGAGAGCTCAATTAGCCTCCTGCTTCTTCTTTCTTTTTCGTAATGGCTTACTTTGCCGGGCATTCCGGCAGCTTTTGTGCCAGGCCTCTCCGAGAATGTAAATACATGAAGATAGGTAAGCGGGAGCGCTTTAAGGAAATCATATGTCTCCTCAGAATCGGAATCAGTTTCACCGGGGAAGCCAACAATTACGTCTGCTCCTATGCCGGCCATGGGCAGATGCTTTTTAATCATTCCGACCCTTTCAGCAAAGAGTTCTCTTTTATATCTCCTTCCCATCAGAGCAAGGATCCTGTTGCATCCACTCTGGAGAGGGATGTGAAAATGCGGAAGGATCTTCGATTTCCCGGTACACATTTCTAAAAGTTCATCGGTGAGAAGATTGGGCTCGATTGATGAAATTCTGAATCTCTCAATTCCTTCTACTTTAACCAGCTCCCTGATAAGGTTTGTGAAATTGTCCCCTGTTGACTTGCCGAAGTCGCCGATATTTACACCGGTAATGACTATCTCTCTGACACCTCGTTGCGCAATGGAAATTGTCTCACTGACCAGTGTGCATATCTCAGGATTTCTGCTTCCGCCTCTTGCCAGGGGCACCGTACAATAGGAGCACTGGTAATCACAACCATCCTGCACTTTGAGAAAAGATCGTGTCCTGTCTCCAATGGAAAATGAAGGAATGAACTTCCCGGAAGCAGACAGATCACAGGCGTGTATCTCAGTTTCTTTCTTCTTGTTAGTATTTTCAATATAGGAGGCAATATCGAATTTCTCATTAATACCGAGTACGAGGTCAACACCTGGTATTGAAGATATCTCCTGTGGCTTGAGCTGTGCGTAGCAGCCTACTACTGCAATAAATGCATCCGGCGACTGGTGTATGAATTTCCGGATAGCCTGTTTGCATTTTTTATCGGCGGCGTCAGTGACTGAGCAGGTATTAATTATATATATGTCAGCTTTCTTTCCGGCAGGTACCCTTTCGAACCGGTCATCGGGGAAAGACCGTGAAATAGTTGATGTCTCGGTAAAATTCAGCTTGCAGCCAAGAGTATGGAAAGCGATCTTTGTTCTCGGGGTATTCATTTTTTATGTTTCGCCAGCACCACATTCCTGAATTCCAGGTCTTTGCCTTCGCTTTGAAGGCAGATATGGCCGCTGTTTACATTCAATCCTGTAGCCTTGTTCTGAAGGACTCTATTTACATATACTGTAATTGTATTTGAAATGCAGGTTACTTCCATTTTGTTCCATTCTCCTGCAGGCTTCTCTGATGATTCGGCCAGTTTTTTTACAGACCTGACAGCTTTATCCCTGCGTTCATTCATGTCGGTTCCGCTCATGCAGACAAAATCTCCGGCACTGCCGGCTTTTAACTGGCATTCAACGCATTTTGGCCAGATTGAGTCGGGCAGCTGCACATTAACAAAAACGCCGCTATTGGTTGCTTCTGCCGGCCATCGCCATTCCAGAGTGAGCGTATAATTGGAATAACTTTCCCTTGTGCGCATATACCCGAAAGGATTTCCTGTAACATGGATAACCCCATCCTGAACGAAAAAAACCTTAGCCGGATCAACAGCAGGATCCTTAAGAAAAAAAGTCCAGTTGCCGAGGTCTTTACCGTTGAACAATTTAATCATTTCTGCCTTTGGCTTTTTGGGAGCCTTATCCTTTTTCTGTTTTGACTGTGCCTGTATCGATCCGGCGATCAACAGCATAGCAATAACCATGATGGAATATGACTTAATTCTCATAATATGAATTATTATAGAAGTTTACTGGCAAGCTCGGCAAGGAAGCTTCTTTCTCCCTTTACGAGGTTCACGTGAGCGAAAATATCCTGCTTCTTCATCTTATCGGAGAGGTAGCTTAGCCCGTTTGATGCAGTATCGAGGTAGGGAGAATCAATCTGTTCGATATCTCCTGTGAAAACCATCTTGGTGCCTTCACCGGCACGGGTTATTATGGTTTTTATTTC
This sequence comes from Bacteroidales bacterium, assembly GCA_025454755.1. Classification (GTDB taxonomy): domain Bacteria; phylum Bacteroidota; class Bacteroidia; order Bacteroidales; family VadinHA17; genus LD21. The sequence goes on from JALONV010000039.1 coordinate 25,962, forward strand.
GTGAGGAGTGAGGTTCTGTGCCTCATCCACAATAAAGAAAATACTTGAAAGACTTCTCCCCCTGATATATGCAAGAGGAGTTATCACGAGTTTTTCCTCCTTCATCATTTCGTTTATACGGATGAATTCAGGGCTTTGATGGCTGAACTTATGCTTGATAACAGTAAGGTTGTCATACAATGGCTGCATGTAAGGGTCCATTTTTTCCTTGACATCTCCCGGAAGGAATCCGAGATCGCGGTTGGCAAGCGGAACGATAGGCCTTGCAAGGAATATCTGCTTATACCTTTTATGCTGGGCAAGCGCTGCGGCCAATGCCAGGAGGGTTTTTCCCGTGCCTGCCTTGCCGGTTAATGAGACCAGCTGTACATCAGGATTTGACAATGCCTCCAGCGCAAAAGTCTGCTCGGCATTTCTTGGATCAATTCCATAAGTAGTCTGCTTGATGACCCTGTTAAGAAGCTTATTGACCGGATTATAATGTGCAAGGGCGCTGGACCCATTATTTTTCATGATGAAGAACTGATGTCCTTTAACATCCTGCTCAAGCTTGAATTCCTCAGAGCTGACACCTTCAGGAACCTCATATAATTTACTTATCAGCTCCTGGTCGACGCCCTCCATTATCGTTATACCTTTATATAGATCGTCAATGTTTGCGACCTTGTCATTCTCATAGTCCTGGGCAATTATGCCGAGCGATTTGGCTTTCATCCGGAGATTGATGTCCTTGGTTATCAGCACAACGGTTTTGTCCTTGTTGGAGGTGCATACATAATCGGCTATGGCAAGTATACGATGGTCTGCAGTTCTCTCGGGGAACGACTGACTGACCTTGTCGGAGAAATCCCTGCCGGTCTCGATATGCAGATTGCCGAGGTTTTCGCCCAGAGGAATATTGGCAGTAAGAAGCATATCGCCTGAAAGCTTATCCAGTTCCCTGGTAAACTCCCTTGCATGGAAGTTGATTATATCGTTGCCTCTTTTGAATTTATCAAGTTCCTCAAGAACAACGATGGGGATTATAACATCATTTTCCTCAAAGTTGTAAATGCATTTATAATCGTGAAGAAGAACATTGGTGTCAATTATGAAAAGTTTCTTGTTATGCTTTTTTGTCATCATGTAAATAATTTATAAACAGCACTTTAAAACTGAAACGTCAATTTTTACCGGGATGTAAAATTAACTAAAAATTTGCCATTAATTGCTAACTGTTATTAAAGTATGTTATTTTGTGGAAAAATGTACCTGCCATGGAACTTTACGAAGGACTTATCTCACGGCGAAGCATCAGGAGATATACCGGCAAAAAAATTGATGAAGAAAAAATTGAAGCAATACTTAAAGCGGGAATGTACGCCCCTTCCGCCAGGAACAGGCGTCCCTGGCATTTTATTGTCATTGACGACAGGAAAGTAATGAGCAGGATCATGGAAATGCATCCCTATGCATCAATGCTTTCAGAAGCGAGTCATGCCATTGTGGTCTGTGGTGATCAGAAGCTTGAGAACGGGCCCGGATACTATAAGCTCGACTGCTCGGCGGCTTCGCAGAATATCCTGCTTGCAGCACATTCGCTGGGACTTGGAGCAGTATGGCTTGGAGTCGAGCCAAGGCAGGAAAGGATTGAAGGGATAAGCAAGCTCATGGGACTGCCGCCGCATATTATACCACTTTCAATTATTTCTTTGGGAATTCCTGTCAAAATCCCCGTTGAGATCCCTGACAGGTATGAGCCGGAAAAAATAAGAAGGAATAGATGGTAAGAGTGGGAGAGGGCGTGAGAGGGGGAGGGGGAGATTTATACTGTGATAGAATAAACAAAAACTCATGACATATAAACAGACCCTTGATTTCCTTTACAGCCAGCTTCCGGCATACCACCGGATAGGCAAAGCCGCTTATAAGAACAATCTGGACAATACACTTGCACTGGATGAATATTTCGGACATCCTCACCTGAGTTATAAGACTATACATATTGCCGGGACCAACGGTAAAGGATCTGTCTCTCACATGGTTGCGTCAATACTCCAGGAAGCAGGATGTAAGACCGGCCTTTACACCTCACCTCACCTTAAAGACTTCAGGGAGAGGATCAGGGTGAATGGCAGAATGATCCCAAAGAATGAAGTTACGGCATTCATAAAAAACCATAAGAACATAATCGAAGAAGTTAAGCCCTCATTTTTTGAAATGACTGTAGCAATGGCATTTGATTATTTTGCACGAGAAAAAGTTGAAGTTGCCGTGATCGAAGTCGGTTTGGGTGGAAGGCTCGACTCGACCAATATAATAAATCCGGTATTGTCTGTCATTACAAATATCGGCCACGATCATATGGACCTGCTGGGAAATTCAATTGAAAAAGTGGCAATTGAAAAGGCCGGAATTATTAAGAAACATGTGCCTGTGGTAATAGGTGAGACGCAAACAGAAACTAACGAAGTATTCGTTTCGAGAGCTTCGGAGACAGGTTCCCCGATTTTCTTTGCGGATAAAACTTTCAAATGCACCCTTCTGGACTGGGATCCTTCATCAAATAGCCGTAAATATATTGTTAATAATTTCACAGCTAAACGGCACTTCAATGGTTCAACACCTCTTGGAGGTGATTATCAGCAAAGGAATCTTCAAACAGTTTACCGGGTTTGTGAGATCCTTAAACCTGATTTTAAGATTAGTGAAGGGAACATCAGATCAGGAGTTCGTAAGGTAATAAGCAATACAGGGCTGATGGGACGATGGCAGGTTATCGGAAAGAATCCACTGACTATATGCGACACGGGTCATAATAAAGAGGGGCTCGAATATGTCATCAGGCAATTAAAAATGGTGCCATCGGCAAATCTTCATATGGTGATCGGTTTTGTAAGTGATAAAGATTTAAGCCAGATACTTCCGATGCTCCCTGCTGACGCACATTATTATTACACAAAGGCTAAAGTGCAGAGAGCTCTTGATGAAAAAATACTTCGGGACAAAGCTGAAGAATACGGCCTAAGTGGTGATTGCTACCCTGGTGTAAAAGAAGCTCTTAAAAAGGCAAGATCAGTTGCATCGGTATCTGATCTGGTTTTTGTAGGAGGAAGCAGCTTCGTGGTCGCTGAGGTATTATAATTTTAGTTATTTTAGGTAAATTTTATTTTTATGAGAATAGCCGCAATATTGCTTTTGGGTAGTCTGTTATTATCTCCCATCGGAGCACAGCCCGGAAAGAAGATCACGATAATTCACACAAACGATATGCATTCAAGGCTTACGGGATATTCACCGGAGCTTGCATATTCACCGCAGACGGTGAATGACGATAACACTGTGGGCGGGTTTGCCAGGATTGCAACAATCATCAACAATGAAAAGAAAAACAGTGATGGTCTCACCCTGGTACTTGATGCCGGTGATTTTCTTATGGGGACTCTTTTCCAGGGTCTCGAACCAACAACCGGATTTCAGCTTCGGTTGATGAAAACCATGGGTTATGATGTGGTTTGCATAGGGAATCATGAGTTTGATTTTGGTCCCGGGAAACTGGCATCAATCATAAAATCAGCGGCTTCACGTGGAACCATCCCTCCGGTACTTCTGTCCAATGCAGTTTTCAGCGATCAGGATCCGGCAGATGATGAGCTGAGTAACCTGTATAACAAAAAACTTTTATCTCAAAAACTGATAATAACAAGGGAAGGGATAAAGATCGGCTTCTTTTCTCTTATGGGTGTTGAGGCTGATGACAATGCAGCTTACGCTGCGCCGGTTACTTTTTCAAAACAGATCCCGGCTGCAAAGAAATTTATCAGGGAACTGCAGGATGAAGGATGTGATATAATTATCTGCCTCTCACATTCCGGGGTCTCAAAAGGTAAATCGGGAGAATGGTCAGGTGAGGATGTAAAGCTTGCTGAGAAAGTAAAAGGCATTGATGTCGTTGGTAAATTAGTTCTTGACTATGATGATGGAAATCTGACATTGAGCAAATACACACTATTTGATGTTGATGACAGGATCCCGGGCGATCCGGTAATAGCATCAATGATTGATGAGCAAAAAAGGGTTGTAACAGAAGAAATACTGGATCCTATCGGATTAGATTACAGCAGACCGCTCGCTGAATCTGACTTCCTTCTCGAATGCAACGAACAGGGAGATTTTGAAGGAAGCAATCTTGGCCCCCTGGTAGCCGACGCAATACACGGCTATGTGAACAATCATGTTGCCGGAGGCACCCAGGTTTCGATGGTTGCAGTTGGTGTTATAAGAGATAGCATAGTGCCGGGGTTACAGTCTGCCCCTGATATTTTCAGCATAATGTCAATGGGCATCGGGAAGGATAATATCCCGGGTTATCCTCTCTCCAGGTTGTACGTTACAGGACATGAACTGAAAGGAGTACTGGAGATAATGTATATTGCCGGACAGTCAACTCCGGGAAATTATTTATACTATGCGGGAATAAAGGTTGATTTTGATCCTGACAGGGGATTGCTGAAAAAGATACGGAAAATTACTATTGTCGGGAACGACGGCAGCACCAGTGATGTCGATTTCTCAAAGCAGAATCGAACTTTGTACTCCATTGTGGCTAATTCATATATACTTGAATATGTGGGTATTATAAAAAATCTTAGCAAAGGGTTAGTTAAAGTTGTTCCCAAAGATGTGATGGGGGCACCGATAACAGATATGAAGAGTGCCATTATGGATTTCAACGACACAACTGATGGCCTGCAGGAAGGCAAAGAGTGGCTTGCAATAGTTGAATACTTAACAGCTATGAAAGATGTCAACGGTAACGGGATACCGGATATCGATCCGAAATATAAAGTTGCAATTAAAACCTTTACAGTGGTAGAAAGCAAGTAGTCTTTACCATTTGCTATAGGGATTGTCGACGACGATCCTGGTCTTCCTGTTTGCTACGTTGTAACCGATCTGGTACATTGTTCTGGAAACTAGTTCCATTTTATTGAAGTCAATCTTGTCCAGGACGTCCCCTGGTGTATGGTAATCAGTATGCAGGCCTGTTGTGAAGAACAATACAGGGATGTCCTTCCGGACAAAATTAAAATGGTCGCTGCGTGAGAAAAGCTGAAGAGGATGGTTTTTACCACTGAGACTATAATCAAGATCCAGTACAGTTGTTTTATCGACCTCTTCGGCTATCGACACGAGCTCCTTGCTCTGGTTGCAGGTAATAACAAATACGCCATTTGGTCCTGTCATTGGTGTTTCGCTTGTTGTATCAGCCACTCCCTTTATTCTTCCGATCATGTCCATATTTAAATCCACGACCGTGCTGGCAAGAGGCACAAGAGGATTTTTTATATACGACTTTGAACCGTAAAGTCCTATTTCTTCACCCGAGACCCAAAGAAAAAGTATTGATCTCATGGGCTTCTTTTCGAGGCTCTGGAAAGCTTTTGCCATTGAAAGAAGGGCTGCGCAGCCAGATGCATTGTCATCAGCCCCGGCATTAATCCAGTCTCCCCAGAAGCCTTTATGATCAGCATGACCGGAGAATATCACATATTCATTCTTCAATACTGGATCACTCCCCTCAATAAGAGCGGCAACATTGTTCAGGGTAATCTCTTTCTGAATGGTTGCTTCATTAATTCTCACCTGTTTGCCAGGTACCTGAAATGTAAATGGTTTTAATTCAGTGTCGATCTTTTTCTGCAGGTCTTCGAGCGAATGCCCCGATCCACTCAGTATCTCATCGGCAACACTCCTGTCGGCAAAAATGATCTTTGGCAAATTTGCCATTAACGGATTCTGAACTTTTTCCTTTGAGAGGCTCGTTGAGGAGGAGAGGTCGCCTGCATAACCAGGTTGTTTTTGATCAAATGAAGAGAATCCTGATTTCGGGTCCATCACGATGATTACAGCTTTTGATTTTGAACCCATAGTTGCCAAAACTTTTGCATTTAGATTGGTCAGCATAGAGCTCCAGTCAGGGCCCTCAAAAAGATACTGTTTACCGTCTTCAGAGGTGGGAGCACCATACATGATAAGCAGAATTTTCCCTTCAGTTTGGATATTTTCGAAGTCATTATAATTATATTTATTCTGTTTGAGACCATAGCCGGCAAATATTACTTCGCCGCTCACATCAAAGTCTGAGGGAAGGCTGGGATTAATTTGAAAAACCGGCTTCTTAATAGTAACCGTGTCTTTATCATTATCAATTATCTGGATCATAGTCTTTTCAGGAACCATCGTAGTTTTATAGATACTATATGGCTGGTAATAGCTTGTACCATTGGCAGGTTTAAGCCCCATCATTTTTACCTGTGAAACAATATACTGCTGGGCGATCTCAAGGCCAGGATCACCATTGTCTCTTCCTTTCAGAAGAGGAGAAGCAAGGAATGTCATATGGCTTTCCAGATCGGCGGCGGTAATTACGTCAGTCCCTGCAATTTTTTTCTGACCTGAAGTATATTCTGGAAACAGTGTAATTGTCAGTGCAATCAGCAGAAAATAGTTGCAAGTTTTCATTTTGTTTGTGAGTTCTCATTAATGAATCGTAAAGTTAGAAAAGTTTTTGAGAGTCGTTCTTTCATAAAAAGTCTCATTCAATCATTAAGAAAAAAACTTCTGTTTATCATTTCCTGGTTTATATTAGGAGGAAAGTATTAATTTTACTTCTTTCATGAAAGCCTGTGATCGTTAGTTCTGCTTTAAATAGAGCACAAAAATGAATCCGAAGCAACAAAAACCAACAACACCATGGTCGCTTATTGTTATCTTTTTCATTTTAGCTGCTATTGTCATTTCAGGGGGCATAACATATTATGCACTTCATAAGAGGAGAATTCTTAATGATAGTCTTAAGGAGCTTTCAACAATTGGAGATCTTAAAGTAAAACAGATAACAAAATGGAGGAGGGAACGAATTGCTGACGGCGCATTCCTTGCTCAAAATGTATCCATATCAAGACAGTTTTTGCAGTATCTGAACCACCAGGGTGACGAAAGATTGAAAAGCGATCTGATTGCTGACCTGATTTCGCTTACCGAGAATTATGATTATAAAAATGCCTTATTTCTTGATGATAAATTTAATGTTCACCTTTTCTACCCGGGTCGCGATACAGTTATCGGTGATTATCTGAAAGGCAGACTGCCTAAAGTTTTCAGCGATGGTAAAGTTGTGCTTACCGACCTTCACCAGACAGGAAAGGTAAGCTTTATTCATCTAGATCTGCTTGTCCCTCTGAAAGTACCGGGAGATACAGCTGTTTTCGGAATTCTCGTGCTGAGGATAGATCCTTACAAGGTCCTGTATCCTTTGATCAAGTCCTGGCCTGTTGTAAGCAAAACAGCAGAATCACTTTTATTTCGAAGGGAAGGGGACGATGTTGTTTATCTTAATGAATTGCGTTTCAGGGAGAACACCGAAATGGCATTGAGGCTTCCTGTAACAGAAGATAAACTGCCGGCAGCAATGGCACTTCAGGGAATACAGGAAGCCAGTGATGCGGTTGATTACAGGGGAGTCAGTGTTATTGCCACAATGAAGAAGGTACCTGAAACATTATGGTATCTTGTTGCCAAGGTCGATCGCAAAGAAGCTCTTTACAGGCTGAGAAGACAGACCAGTCTTACCGCTTTTTCTATGGCTCTATTAGTTCTTACTACCGGATTCTTCCTTGGATTCATCTGGTGGAATCAGCGTGTAAGGTTCTACAGGAGCAGGTATGAAGCAGAAGTTGAGCGCCTGGCTCTCGTCAAACACTATGACTACATATTGAAGAATGCGAATGATATCATTTTCCTGTTCGACAGCAATTATATAATTGTAGAGGCCAATGATAAGGCAATGGAGACATACCGGTATGACAGAGATGAGTTTATTGGACATAGTGTCAGGATATTACGGACAGATTTAACTATTGACAAGCTTGAAAGTGACTTAAAAGAACTCAATGAAGTAGGATATTCAACATATGAAACGATCCATAAGAGAAAAGACGGAACTATCTTTCCCATTGAAATAAGCGCCAGGAAATTAGAGATCGAGAGTACAGTATATTACCAGTCTATAAGCCGGGATATCACCGACAGGAAACTTGCTGATGAAACTCTTAGAGAGAGCGAGGAGCGGTTCAGAAAATTATTTGAAAACAGCCCTCTTGGCATGGTCATGACAGGTAAGGACATGGGTATTGTAAGAGCAAATTCAGCCTTCTGCAAAATGATCGGATATTCTGAAGAAGAGCTCCATGGCATGACTTTCAGAAATTTTACACATCCTGACAATATCGGTGCTGATGAAGTGGGTATTCTTTTACTGGTAGCTAAAAAAATACCCATATACCATACAGAAAAGAAATATATCAGAAGCAACGGCGTGGTTATATGGGGATCGGTCACCATTGTTCTGATCCGCAACAAAAAGGATGAAGTCCAGTTCTTTTTTGAAATGGTAGAAGATATCACTGCACGAAAGAGTGCCGAAGCAGAACTTGAGAAATCATTTTCTCTTCAGAAAGCCACTCTCGAATCTACTGCCGATGGTATATTAGTGGTTGATTCCAATGGAAAAATTGTTCAATACAATCAGAAATTTGCCGAGATGTGGAGAATCCCTGATCTTGTCCTGGAAAGAATGGAAGATCAGGCAGCCCTTGATTTTGTGTTTAATCAGCTTAAAGATCCTCAAGGATTTATTGACAAGGTCAAATATCTCTATTCGGCCCCCGAAGCAATCAGTTCGGATCAGATGGAATTTATTGATGGACGTGTCTTTGACCGTTATTCACAGCCTCAGAAGATAAGCGGCAAAACGGTAGGAAGAGTCTGGAGCTTCAGGGATATAACAGAGCGTAAAAAGGCTGAGGCTGAAATTATTAAGGCAAAAGAAAAGGCTGAGGAAAGCGACAGGCTGAAAACAGCATTTCTTCATAATGTGTCTCATGAGATAAGAACTCCGATGAATGCTATCCTCGGATTTTCCACACTGCTTAGTGAACCGGGCATATCAGATGAAGACAGAAAGCAGTTCACTGATGTTATATTCCAGAGTGGCAGCCAACTGCTGTCGATCATTAATGATATTGTCGATCTGGCAAGTATTGAAAGCGGACAAGTGAAAGTCAGTATTAAGCAGATTAACCTCAATACCATGCTCAGAAGACTTAATGAGCAGTTCAGTTACAAGGAGAAATCTTACAGGATAACACTCAATCTGCAGACTCCCGTTCCTCAGAAAGACGCTGAAATAATGACCGATAGTACAAAACTTGTTCAGGTAATCTCAAACCTCATAAACAATGCCTTCAAGTTCACGAAAAAAGGGAAAATAACTTTCGGATATGATTTAAAGGGAGATTTCATAGAGTTTTATGTAAAAGACACAGGCATAGGAATTGCACCTGAACATCAGTCGAGGATATTTGAAAGATTCTATCAGGTCGACAGTGCAGTGTCGAGACAATATGGAGGTACCGGTCTCGGCCTTTCAATTTGCAAAGCCTATGTTGAACTCATGGGAGGAGAAATCTGGCTTGAATCGGTCCGGGGAAAAGGTACAAGCTTCTATTTTAAGATTCCTTATTTAAGAGGAGAACAAAAAACTTCTCCATTTCACTCACAGCTTTAAAAAATGTTAAAATCCTTTTCGCAGTGAACATTACAATTCCGTTAATGTTTAATTAGTCTGAATTAATATTAATTTAAACTCTGCAACCATGAAAAGACTAACATTACTTTTTGTTTCCATTTTTATTATGGCCAGTCTCTGGTCACAGGACATGAATAACGGAAGCAGCGCTGCTTTGAAGGATGACAGGAATTTCAGGATACCACTGATTGGCGAAAAAGCCCCTTCATTTTATGCGGAATCAACGAACGGGGCAATAAATTTCCCTGACGATTTTGGAATAAGCTGGAAGATCCTGTTTGCTCATCCCCAGGACTTTACTCCTGTCTGTTCATCAGAGCTTCTTGAGCTGTCATACCTGCAGAATCAATTTGAAAAGCTTGGAGTTAAACTGCTTGTGATATCAACTGATCCACTCGAAACTCATGAGCAATGGAAGAAGGCGCTGGAGCAACTTGATTACAAAGGCAGGGATAAAGCCAGGATAAGATTTCCGCTTGTCGACGACAACAAGCTTGAGGTTTCGAAGAAATACGGGATGATACATTCTGCAACAAATTCGACAAGATATGTGAGAGGTGTCTTTATCATTGACCCTGAAAATATTGTAAGAGCGGTCTATTTCTATCCTATGGAGGTGGGCAGGAGCACAGCCGAACTGCTGAGGACAGTAACTGCCCTTAAGACTGTTGATAACAAGGCTGTGATGACTCCGGCAGACTGGACACCTGGGGATGATGTTGTTGTCCCGTATCTCCCGACAACAAAAGCTGAATCTTCAAATGATGTCCCGGAAGGATATTACAGGCTTGCATGGTTTTTGAACTACAAAAAAGCAAGTAATTAATCTTCTCTGAAGAACCGGCATATGCCGACGAAGAATAGGACATTTATAAATGAAAAAAAGAGGACAGGTTAAACCCGTCCTCTTTTTTTTGTGGGCGATGAGGGATTCGAACCCCCGACCCTCTGGGTGTAAACCAGATGCTCTGAACCAACTGAGCTAATCGCCCCAATGTCCGCCGAAGTCCCTAGTACTCGGGACGAAGGCGGATATTTTGAGAGTGCAAATATAGCCTCAATTTTCATTTCTGCAAAAAAATCTTCAATGAGCTGTTTTTATGATATCATCATAACTTGATAGCAGGCATTTAATGCCTGTTAACGCCAGTATTAATCAAAACATGGCATCCGTTTAACAGGTTTAAACGAGCATTGGTCAAAATCAAATGTATTGAAAATATCTCCTGATAACCATTTCATGGAGTTTTAAGATGGTTGAAATCATCGAATTGCAAAAAGCAACCAAAAATGAACTTTAAAAGTCATGTTGATATGTTCAAAACACGTGAAAAATAAAGCGTTAGAGGTGTTTAAAAAATACATATATTCACGTCATAAATGAATTGAGCATGAAATCTCTGCGGCTCGAAAGGGAGAACTATATACTGCAGAGATGTAATTGTTTAATATACTGACTGATAGAGCTATTTAGAAAAAATTGAACCTGATCATATATGGAATCAAAAAATCCGAAAGGCCTGGAGATTTCTAATTTATTTCGATTTTATAATTTCTTTTCCCGTCGAAAGAATTTTCTCCCGGGCCTGTATTATCTGGCAAAAAGAACAGCTATCCTTCTGTTTGTTTTTTTTCAGTTTGTCGCATCCTCCGGGCAGACAACTTTTTATTCTCAGGGGTCAGGACTATTCAACTTAACAACCAATTGGGACACAAATCCTCTCGGTGGGGGGGCAGATCCTGTTGGAGTCGATTTTACAAGCGGTGTAAACACTTTTATAATTCAGGACGGGCATACAATAACACTCAATATCAATCTTGATGTTTTTAACCTTACAACCGGGACAGGAACCTCAGGGATGCTTACTATCGGTAACGGCGGCGCCAGAACAGTTGTCATCAGGAATAATTTTACTGTTGCTTCAGGAGGCACCGTGAATGTTGGTGCTTTCGCTGCAGTGCACGCGCTGTCAATAGCCGGTAACCTGATCGTTGACGGTACCTTTGACATGCGTTGACGGTACCTTTGACATGGTACAAACCTTTCCGGGAAACGTCTGCAATGTTACATTCACGGGAGCAACAAGTAACACAGTCACCGGAATCGGTGCGACATGTAACTTCAACCAGATAACAGTAAATAAAGGTGCATCAATAGCAAATATAATTGATGTTCAGAGGACTATTACAATGTCTTCACCGACTGCTGCAGGACCATATCTGACTTTGACCAATGGTACATTCAAGCTTTCAAGCGCATCAACACTAACACCTTATTATGGCGCAGCAACAATTTGTGCTGCTTCAGGCAGGTTATGGATAAACAATGCTGCTGCAAATATCTCTTGTGTTGGCGCCGGAACAACAACAACACCCGGCGTGCCAACTGTTACAGGTACGTTGCAGGTTACCTCCGGTACTTTTGAGTATGGAAGCGGAAACGATCAGCTGGTTCTGACGGCTGCAGCGGCAGCTTTAAATATAGATGGTGTAAATGGTACAGTGAAAATTTATGGTGGATTAAATAATAATGGTCCCGGTTCAATTAGTATTAGTTCCGGTACCCTGATATTTGACTGCCAGAGGACAGATTCAGGTGGGGATAATTTTACAGCTGCTGCACATATGATAGATATTAGAGGTGCTGTAAATTTCACTGGTGGAAGTATGATAATAGTTGATCCTTCTGCCTATGCAATATCAAGTAATGTCGCGACTCTTTTGTTATGGGACTTAAGTGGGGCAGATGTTTTTACCGGAAGTACTATACAATTCGGAGACGGCTCAAGTACCAGTACAGGCGGATCAGCTGATGCATTTGATGTAAGAACCAATAATGCAGGCACTTACAGGCTGGGAGATATAATTGTTAATACTGCCACCGGAGCAAACAGAGCCGTTAAGTTTTGGAACGCTGACGGACAATTTTATGTTGGTGGTAATATTACAATTTCAAGCGGAGCCTCAAGTGAACTTGATCTTAACGGGAGAACACTAACTCTGAACGGGAACCTGATAAATAATGGAACTTTACGAACAGCAGTTGCAGGTTCAAGTCTTATTATGGGTGGTACTTCGGCCCAGATTATATCTGGTTCAGGAGCATTCACAGACGGTAATGCCGGCAGGATACTCAGCCTCACCATCAACAACACTTCCGGTACCAGCCCTGCAGTTGATTTACAACGTAATCTGACCATTGCATCCAATAACGGAGCCCTTTCTCTCACCTCTGGTGAATTTGGTACTACAATTGATAGTACAATTACAATTGGTGCCGGAGTAGCGGCAACATTAACTGCCACAAGAACAAATGGGATCATGTCATTGACACCTGTCTGGAATATAGCAGGCGGTATACCCAGTTATAACCTTGTTTATAATGCTTCTGCAGCTCCGCTGACTACCGGCAACGAGATGCCTTCATCGTTGGATGCCATAATAAACAATATCACTGTAAACAACAATTCCGGAGTTCTTATAGGACAGAATGATATCACTATCCAGGGAACACTGACACTCACAAACGGTGTCGTGGATTTCCAGGATAAAACAGTGAACTTCGTTTCAGGCGCTGCACCCATCGCAAGAACAAACGGTACAATCACCACATCACCTTCAGGAACGATCAACTTCGGAACTCCTGCATTAATGACCGGCGCAAGCATTACCATTCCCGCAAATACATTTACAAATAACCCGACACAAATTGGTGACCTTGCAATTAACAAAAGCGCAAACCATACACTTACCTGGAATAATCAGGGACTTACCATAAATGGGACTCTTACTTTAAATCTGACAAGCGCCACTAAAATTTTCTCAATTGGAGCAAATACACTAACATTTCAGGATGATGATAGTCCAATAGTATGGACTTCAGGAACAATTACAACTGCTCCAGGAACAATTCTTAAATTCGGTGATACAGGACATACAGCAGGTGGAGTATTTTCTTTGCCTGCTTCATTATTCACCCCGTTTACCCGCACAACCGGAACTTTAACGCCTGGTGCAACCGCCGGTCTTATCTTTAACGCGAATGTCAATCCATTTACTTTCCCCGACGATTTGTTTACCACCTCACCGGCGACTTTTGCATCACTAAGCATAAGCCGCGGCGCAGGAATACTGATAACCCTTGGCAATCAGGAATTAAATGTAACAGGAACTACAACACTGAATTCCGGCATACTGGAAATACTAAATGCTGACCTTCAAATTGCTGCAATTGGAGGAACACCTTCCGCAAACAGCATGATTGTGACTAACGGTACGGGATATTTAAAAAGAAGTTTTCCTTCAGGTGCATCAGCAGCTTATTCTTTCCCGATTGGCGATAATACAGGAGGTCTTAACGAATATAGTCCGGCAAGGTTTACTTTCAGTGCCAATGCAACTGCTGGCACACTCGGCGTAAAGGTCACTGATGCTAAACATCCTGCCAACACTGAAACCGATAATTACATTACAAGATACTGGAGCTTTAATGCCCCTCTTCTTACAACTTACACATACTCTGCTCAGTTTACCTACCCTGCAGCCGATGTGGTCGGCACCGATGAGGCAAACTTCAGGATGCAGAGGTATGATAACGGATTATCAACATGGAAATCAGATGTTGGAAGCATTACTGTTCCTGGTGCACCTTCTACGCTTACAACATCAGCCTCGCTGACCGAAATTTCAGGCTGGCTTAACAATAACGATATTACATCTTTTACGGCACCCGAAACTTATTACTGGTCGAGGGCAAACGGTAATTGGAATGGTGGATCAGCAGTATGGGTGGTTACTGATGATAACAACGATCCCGGAGCCGGAGGAACTCCTACTTCTGTTGTTCCTGATCGTACGAATAATAAGGGGATTACAATAAGGAACGGACATACAATTACCTTAACCGCAGGAACATATACTGCCGACCAGATGACCGTTGCCACTGGAGGTGTTCTTACGATGAATGCCAATAATTTCACGCTATATAACGGAGCGGGAACTGACCTCACAGTTGGTGGAACAGTAAATACTACCGGAGGACAGCTCATTTCTGCTGAAGCAGGTGTTGCCATTGCAGTTAATGGTACTGTAAACACAACAGACCTTGATGGCTTTTCAATTGATGCAAACTCAACAATTCCGACAACCAACTCTCCTTCATTAACTCTTGGAGCAAATTCGACAATAAATTTCAGCGGGGCAGCGGGTCAGAGATTAGATACCCGCACTGACTATGGTAATCTGCAGGCGACAAATGCCGGAGCCAAAATTGCTCAGGGCGCCATAACTGTTAACAAAGATCTCACTGTTACAAATGCAACATTTGACCATAACGACAACACAATCACTCTTAGGGGAGGAGCAACCTTTACGGGTACCGGAACTATGTCAGGAAGCGGATTGCTTTACCTTAACGGAGGAACGGCAAGCCATACTATTTCAGGGAATAATGCAACAATAATAAACCTCGAGCTGGATGATGCCAACGGTGCTTCCTTCTCAGGTGCAACAAATATCATCAGCGGCAATCTCGTTGTCACAAGGGGTACTTTGGTACTCAATGCATTCACGAACCTTACTGTAAATGGAACGACAAGCATAGGAACCGGAGCATCCGCTGCTGCAATTGCAATAAACTCGACTGCCGGTGGCAAGACCTTTACCGGACTTATTACAGTGGGAGCAAACGGAACATGGAACAATTCATCAAACGAGTCATTTACAATCCGTGGAAACATTGTTAACGTCAGCCCAGGTACTTTTAATGCAGGTACTGGTATCTATACTTTTGATACCAGTGACCAGTCCTTTACAGGCACCTTTTCCATTCCAAACGTAACAATTACCGGAGTAAACCTTACCAACAACAATTCGCTCACTGTTTCGACTGCACTAACAGGTGCAACCGGAACTTTGACACAGGCTGCGAATGCGACTCTTAATATAGGAGCTACCGCAGCCTCACTGACGCTTGGGACACTTAATGCACATGCATCGGGTAATACAGTTAACTATAACCGTGCGGGCGACCAGACAATCAAGATCCCTGCAGCCGGCTATTATCATCTTATTACAAGTGTCTCCGGAATAAAAACGGTACCTGCGGCGCTTAATGTCCTGGGGGATCTGACCACTTCGGCAGGGACCCTGGCGATGACTATCAATAATGTGCAGCTAAACGGGAATCTTGTAAATAACGGAACACACACCGGCACTACCGGAGCAATTGTTCTTACTGGTGGAACAGCGACTCACAATATTTCCGGCACCGGTACTTCATTCAATGTAACACTGAATGATTCCAATGGTGCTACCCTGCTCAGCAATGCCCAGATCAATGGAACACTAACCCTGACAAGCGGTGTTATTCACCTGGGAGCATATGATCTTACATTAGGCAGTACATTAGCAATCGGCGGTGCCTTTTCCTCCTCTAATATGATTGAAACCGGCGACGCCGGAAGAGTGATCCGTTCCGCATCGGCAAATAATAATGCCTTTAATCTGACTTATCCGGTAGGCAGCGGAGGTTATTACAGTCCATTAATCGTCTCTGGTTTAGCAGGGGTTGGAGCTGCTCCCAGAAGTTTCTCGGTAAGAGCCGTACCGACTAATCCCGGAGTATTGACTAACGGAATTAAAAAGTATTGGGAGTTGTCAGCATCAGGTATTGCCTTGGCTGGTATGTCCCTTTCGTTTGACTGGGATGCCGGGGAAGTAGTTGGTGATGCTTTGCTCTTCCGGCCTTATACCAATACTTCAGGATCATGGGCGCTTGCAACAGGAGCATCAGCGCCGGGAACAAAGCCTGCAACTTCGACAGGTAGTGCTACAATAAACGGCAATTGGACTGTAGGGGCGCCGAGTACATTCTATTCATATCAGACAGGGAACTGGAACCAGGCCTCAACATGGACTTTTGATCCGGGCGGTACAACCGGTCCGGGAACTCTCGTACCGGGTCAGAATGATAAAGTGGTGATTCTTTCAGGTAGGACAGTAACTCTTTCTGCCAACGTCTTTACACAAAATCTCGATATTACAATTAATGACGGAGGTATCCTTGACCAGGGTGTGCGCAGGTTTACAAATACGCTTGCAGCTCTCAGAGGAGACGGTGTACTTAAACTGGCGTCTTCTTTCTTTCCTGCTGCTACAGTAAACACATTTGTTACCATCGACGGAGGTATAACCGAATATAATAACAACGGAAGCATGTCGGCAACTCAGTCGACATATTATCACCTTGTTATAAGATCGGCAGGGACGGTTTCAACTGTTAATGATATTACTCTTAACGGTGACCTGAGTGTCGCACAAGGTACTTTAGAGATCATTGATGCCATCGACGGACGGCTGAAACTGATTGTAAAGGGTGATTTTACAGTTGACATCCCCGGTACCATCTCTGTCAGCACAGACGATACAAGAAGTGATGCAGGGCCAATGCCATCAATTGACGGAAGTACGGGTGGATACCTGAATTACTATGAAAACAACTCACACAGGATTGAGATTTTCGGTGATTTCATAAATAACGGTACGGTTAAGTTCTCAAATCTTACTTACCCGATGTATGACCAGTTCCCCTCGGATGGTTTTGCAACGGTATATATGCGTGGGATAACTGATAATGTACTGACCTGTAATGGCATAAGTGAATTCTATAACCTTATTATTGATAAAGGTACTGATCAGACCTATAAGGTGACGCTTTATTCTGCAGGCTATAGCAAGTTCAAACTTTACGGGGCCAACATTGCTCCGGCAAGTGCTGCAGGAACAAATGCAAATCCGGATATTAAGAAGGCATTGTGGATAAAGAACGGAACACTGATTCTTAAGGGAATGACAGCCATTCCCTCACTGTCGGAAGGATTATCTGCCATATCAATGCCAAATTACCTTTCGAGTGACTATTTTATTCCTTCCCGTGGAGCACTGGTTCTTGACGGACCAGGAGTTATCGTTCTGGGAACTGCAGACAGCTATACCGAAGTTAATGCAGCATACGGTCTTTCAGGTGGGTCAGATTTCGACTATGGAATTAATACGGTTGGTGGTTACAGTGGAATAGCCAATCTTGGCAAACTTCAGGTTAACGAAGGATATCTGTCTACCCGGGAGTCAGCAGGTCTTCTTTATTACAGTTATGCATCAGGGCAATATATAATAAACGGAGGTACTGTTGATACAAAACAATTCCATGATCCTGAGGGAGGAACCAGCGGGCTTGTCTCTTATGTTCAGACCGGTGGGGATTTGATTATCCGTGGCCGCTTTACCAATTCTTATACTTATGCAGTACCTGAAGACCTTACTACTCCTGATATAAATACCACAAGGATTCTTAATGGAATTGATGCAGCAGCAGGCGTTGGTGCATTTAGTATAAACAGTAATGCCGCAAACGGGTTTATTATGGGTGGAGGTACTATTACTGTGCATGATGTGTGCAACGCATCAGCAACACCGTTAGCGGTAAATATCGGATGTCCGTCTTCAAATATAAATGTAACAGGTGGTACGGTTATTATTCGTCCAACTTCAGGTGCAGCTGATGATGCCGATTATCTTGTTGGATCGAACGGGCCATTCTACAACTTCACTGTGGATCGAAAAGATGGTACATCAGTTGTGGATCTTAACTCCGATCTGGAAGTATTGAACGACTTTAGTATTACTTCAGGAGACCTGACATCCACTGCCAGCAACTACAATCTGACTGTCGGAGGTGATTTTAATGTTGCTTCCGGAACCACGTACGACGCCCAGTCAAATACAACTACATTTAATGGTTCGGCTTTGCAGACTGTAACTGCTGACCTTGCTGCAGCTCTTACATTTAACAATCTGACGATCCGTAAACCAGCAGGGATTACCTTGAATTTTGCAGGATCTCAGAAAACTGTTGACGTAACAGGTGCCTTCAGACTCGAAGATGGAACTATGAACGACAGCGGGAATACCATAAATATTGCCGGGAATGTTTTTAACTCCGGTATCCATGAGGGAACAGGTAAATTAGTTCTGAACGGAACTTCGGAGCAGACAATAGATGGCGATGGCACTTTCAGCAGCATAGATCTATTTAATACTGCAGGTGCAGCAGCTCCGGTTTCACTTCTTGCAGGAATGAAAGTCAATGGAGACCTGAATTTTGCAAACGACAAGCAATTTGACATAGGTATTTTTAATGTAACTCTTGGTGACACGGCTACCCTTCAGAATACCGACGGTACAAAGTACTTTAAAACAGCAGGAAATGTAGGTGACGGCGGATTGACAAAAATCTTTACATCGGCAACCTCTTTCGATTATCCGCTTGGTGTAACAGCTTATACACCGGCTACAATAACTATCAACGGTGCTCCTGCAAGCTATGGATCAGTAACTGTCATTCCTGTAAATTACGAACATCCCAATGTCACAGCGCCCGGGAGGTGCATTACTTACTTCTGGCGCACCAAATCATCAGGCTTCGATCTCACTGGAGGGTCTGTAACGCATAAATACACCTATGCCGCAGAAGATATAGTCACAGGTGGAGATGTGACCGAGGACGGATATATAGCAGCCAGGTACAATGTGCCAGCAACCTCATGGACAAAAATACCGTTATCTGATGTTGATGAAGGAAATCGTGTAATCGGAGGAGCAGGATCTGGCGGTTTCATAGAGAATTCTTCAGTAATCGATGGCGATTATACCTGTGGTGATGACAATGCGACAAATCCGTTTGGCGTTCCAACAACTTATTACAGTATAGCAGATGGTTTATGGGCAAACGGGAACACATGGTCAACTGTCAGTCACGTTGGAGCTCCTGCAGGTACATGGCCGGGAGCATCGGATATTGCAATCATTGCAGCAGGAGATTCAATTTACCTGTACAACAGTCCTACATATCCTTATAATACAGCCACAGTAAGCTGCGCCACACTGATGATAGAAGCCGGTGGTGTGCTCGATATAGGGAATAATCCAGGAAGTGTATTCAGCATGGTTCAGAGTCATCCTTCCGGCAACGGCAAGTTCAGGATAACTGCCACACGAACCACAGGAGGACCAGGAGTACCGCCCTATAATATTACTACATTTCAATTTCCATCAGGCGATTTCTCCGATTTTAATATAAACCTGGGGACGACCGATTTCTATACAACTGAACAGGATGGAACCTCAGTCTGGATACTTCCACCCATTAGTTATGTAGGCAATATGATATTATCTCCTCTTGGTACACCAGCGAGTGGTGATAATATGGTTTTACAGAATGTGCCATCATTAACAATATACGGCGACTTAACGCTTAACGGAGCTTCCAACGCTTCTGCGATTGGCTTAAGCTGGAATACTAACGATGCAACTTATGGATTTTCAAATAGCTACCTGACTGTCGAAAAAACAGTAACTGTCAGAGGTGACCTTATTATAAACGGAGGTTCACTCACTTATTATGATGATGATGTTCCTCAACACCTTGTAGTTGAGGGAGATATTATTATTTCAAATGCGACTAACGGAGCCTCCATCTTAATGTGGGACGATGATAACGGCTGGAATCCTCACCATTTTGGACCCACGATAGATAACACGCTAACAGTAGGAGGTAACATTATAAATAACGGTACAAGTGTTTCGGTTTTCAGGGGTCTGAACCTCTTTTCAGGTTCTGCTGATACCGATCCGCACTGGGTGAATGTAACATATACAGGATCGAATAATACCACTGTATCAGGTTCCGGCGAGATTATCTACCATAATGTTATTGTGAATAAAGGTACAACACAAACACCCACTGTGACTCTGAATAGTACCGGAACTCATTCTACACCTGTTGATAACTGGCTTACTCTCCAGAATGGAACACTCATTTACAACAGGACCGGGAACCTAAATATTTCCACAGGATCAACCTTCACGATTGCCCCGACCGCGGGATTAACTATAAATACTCCATCGAATGTATATATAGGAAATTCAAATTCAGACGCAAATGATCTTATTCTGAATGGTAAACTCACCATTGTTAGCGGCAATGTGTATGTAGGTCCGGTAACATCCACAAACTGGAATAATGATATTGAATACTCTGTCGGTGGGGCATCCTCGCTCGATATTCAGGGTGGTACTCTGACCGTTAATGGCCAGATCCGAAGGAATACATCAAGTGCAGGAGGTATACTTACATACTCTCAGAGTGGTGGAAATGTTATGATCAGAGGCCAGAAGCAGAATGGTTCAAACGCCAAGCTTGAAGTACTTAATACAGGAAGCTCATTTACAATGTCAGGGGGAACACTGACGATAATGAGAGGTAATGGAGCTACAATAACTCCGTCATCACCATTTGGCGACCTGTATCTCAGACCTGAGACTGGTTCAGTCACCGGGGGTAAAATAGTCTTCTCACAGGTAGGCATGGCCCCGGCCCCGGTTACACCTCAGAATTATTTTCTTGATGCTACTATTCCACTTGATACTTTAATTATCAGCGGAGCAAGTGTAGCCAACTATGCTAAAGTAAGGTTGCTGACAAGCCCGCTGACAGTTAATGGCGATCTTAATATCAATGCAAACAGTGTCTTTGATGCAAATAATATAAATGCAACTTTTAATGGTAACTTCATAAACACACCGGGAGTTGGAGGATATATTGCAGGTACCAACCTTACAACATTCAGCGCTTCAGCCGGTGCACCCTACGCCGGTGTCCAGACTATTTCAGGTGCAACCAACTTCTATGATCTTACCATTAGTCCTGCCGCGTCAGATACTTTGAAAAACCCCATAACAGTAAACAGGAATCTGACCATTAACAGTGGTACATTTATTTTAGCAGGCAACCCGGTCACAGTACTGGGTGATGTTACCAATAATGCAAGTTACACTGACAACAATACTGCCGGAAGCGGATTATTACTTAATGGAACAACCCAACAACATATTTCAGGAACAGGAGCTTTCTCACGCCTTACCCTGAATAATGCAACAGGAGCCATTGTCGAAAATAACATTAGCGTACAGGAAGACCTGACACTTACTCTTGGCGTTCTGGATATCAAGAAGTACCTTCTTACACTCGGAACCGGTGCTAATCTCGAGGGAGCGCCTTTCAGTGCTTTGAAAATGATAACCTCCGACGGTGTATTCAGTAATGTGGGCATTCGAAAATTCTTCAATCCGGGTCCGACTACATTTCTGTATCCTCTGGGTACAAACGGCAAGTATACTCCTGCTTTTGTCACAACTACAGCCAGCAGTACAGTTGGTTATATAAGGGTGAATAATATAAGCAGCAGGCATCCTGCAGTTCTCGATGCCGCCAACTCTCTTAATTATTACTGGGAAATTCAGAGTTCAGGTATCACCGGGTATGACGGTACCATTGATCTTAATTATTTACAGAGCGATGTGGCAGGCGATGAGCCTAATTATGTGTCAGCCAGGACTGTTGTTCCTGGAAGCTCCTGGGTAGTTGCCCCTGGAGTTGACTTTACAAATAACAAGATAACATTCACCCATACCGGCTTAAATAACCTGAGCGGAGAATATACTGCGGGTATAGCAACAGCATTTTACGTAAACACACCAGTATTCACCTCAATCGCTGACGGTTACTGGGATGATCCTGCTATATGGACACAGACCGGGGGAGATATTCTACCCGGAGGTTGTCCGGCCGGTGGTCCTAATGGATTCATTGTGAATATAAATCATGTCGTATCAATAAGGACACACAACTGTTCTGCTTACAGGACAACGATTAACAAGGAACTTAGAATAGAAGAACCATACTTCGGACACAATTTCGGAACAGTATATGGCAGTGGAAGCCTGCATCTTGAGAGAGGCACTTTCCCCGCAGGTGTATTTACTTCCTTCCTGAGCTGTGCCAGCGGCGGAACTGTGGATTACGGAGGTATTGGCACCTACACAATAATTGCCGATCTGTATGATAATATTCCGAACCTGATGTTCACGGGTACAGGAACACGTGTTCTGCCGAATAAGGATCTTACGATTTGTGATACACTTACCATTAACGGTCCGGTTGCAGATAACAGTGTTTATAGCAAGAAGCTTACCATACAGGGGGGAATGAAACACCTGGCGGGAAGCTTCAATTCCGGAACCGGTGCGGGAGCCATCGTTTCATTTGCCGGAACAATACCGCAAACTATTGGCGGGACAAAAATGGGCAACTTCATAGGAGCAAGTGCATTCAACCATTTTGAGATCAATAATACTGCCGGATTAAGGATCAATGATAATGGTGCGATCGAGGTAAAAGGAAACCTTATGCTGACCAATGGTCTTATCAATACCGGATCGAACCGGACTCTGACAATAACCAATTCTGCTATTAGCCCTGTCGTTCCTGCAGGAGGTAGTGCAACATCTTTCGTTGACGGACCACTCACAAAAAATATCAGCCAGTTTGATAATTTCCTGTTCCCAATTGGGATTAATAAGTCAGGGACCTATGTTCTTGGTAATAAGCTGAATATTTCTTCCGCACAGCCCGGTCCTGCTTTATGGACAGCACAGTACAAGAATCCTAATCCGACTTCGACATCATTCACTTCCCCGATTCTCGGAGTAAGTGCAATGGAGTACTTCACTATAACCTCAACAGCAGGAAGCAAATCGAAAGTAAATATTAACTGGAATCCTTCAAGTGATGTAAATCCTGTTATTGTCGGCGGAATAGCAAATATGAGGGTTGTTAATTACAGCGGAGGATCATGGGTAGAAGTCCCGACAACAGCCGCAGGGGATAATAATAATGGTACAGCTTCATCAACCGGCCTGGTAACATACACTGGATCTGATGATTATACACTTGGCTCGGTAACAACCCTGATCCCCAGGGCATCTTTCACTCCTTCAGGTCCTGTTTGCGGAAATTCCGGTATACCTGTTACATTCACCGCACCTGGTGCAATACCTTTTAATTACGTATTGAGTTACACAATTAATGGAGCTGCCCAGGCGCCTGTTACTATTACCCTGGCGATGATCCCATATACATTGCCTACTGCTGTTCCCGGTACCTATAAACTGACCGGTTTCACATACAATAGCGGCGCAAATACAGGGGTAGTTAATACCACACCTGTTACTGCCTACGCAACTCCTACAACATCAAATGCAGGCCTTGACCAGGTTTTGTGCGGTGTATCTACTACAAACCTTACCGGTAATACACCAGCTGTCGGAACAGGATTCTGGACAAAAGTAAGTGGTACCGGAGAAACAATTCTTACACCTTCAAGTCCGACAAGCCAGTTTATTGGACAAAACGGGAATGCGTACACATTACAGTGGACAATCTTCAATGGAAACTGCACATCAGTCGATAGCGTTGACATAAATTTCACTATACTTCCTGATCCACCCGCAGCAGCTTCACCTCAATACTTCTGTGGAGGTCCTCGTACAATAGCCGACCTTGTTGCTACGGCGCCGGCCGGATGCAGCGTAGACTGGTATAGTGCTGCTTCAGGTGGTGGAAAATACAATTCTACCGATGCTTTGACAACTGGAACCACATATTGGGGTGAGTCCAATGGAGGTTGTGTCAGCCTTACAAGAACTCCGGTCCTGGTAAATATTTATCCGCTACCTTTTCCGGGTCTGACCGGATCGAATTCTGTCTGTTTGAATTCTACAGGTAATGTTTATAATACTGAATCAGGTAAGACAAATTATATCTGGACTGTAGTTGGTGGATCTGTCACATCAGGTGGATTAGGCACAAGTGATTTTGCCACTGTAACCTGGAATACTGCCGGTGCTCAGAGCATCAGCGTGAATTATCAGGATGTCGGAGGATGCAGTGCTCCGACACCTACATCACTCAGTGTTACTGTTCATGCATTGCCGGTACCTACAATTACCGGTCCGGATCCTGCATGCGAAAACTCCACCGGCAATACCTATGTAACAGAAGCAGGGATGAGTAATTACTTATGGTCTGTTTCAGGTGGTGGAACAATTACGGCAGGAGGAGGTACAGGAAATAATCTGGCAGTTGTTACCTGGAATACTCCGGGTGTCCAGACTATAAGTGTTAATTATACTGACGGATTTGGATGCACAGCTACCAGTGAGACGACATATCCTGTAACAATCGATCCTTTGCCGGATGCAGCCGGAGCAATTTCCGGTACAGCAGCTCTATGTCAGGGACAGAGCAGCGTTGCCTACACTGTGGGAGCTATAACCAACGCTTCTAGCTATGCATGGGCTTACAGCGGAACTGGCGCCACAATAAACGGAGCGACAAATAGTATTACAATAGATTTTGCCTCGAATGCCACTTCTGGAGACCTTACTGTCCGTGGATCCAATACCTGCGGAAATGGCACTGTTTCAGCAAATTATGCCATCACGGTTAACACACTTCCGACAGCCCCGATAGTGGGAACGATAACGCAGCCTACATGTGCCTTGTCAACGGGAAGTGTAGATTTAAGCGGTTTACCTGCCGGTAACTGGACAATTAATCCGGGTGCAATAGCAGGAAACACAATCAGTACTACAATATCCGGACTTGCTTCGGGTACATATAATTTCACGGTGACTAGTGCATCAACAGGATGCACATCACCAGCTTCAGCAAATGTTGTAATCAATGCCATACCGACACCGCCAGCAGTTCCTACGACGTCAAGTGTCACACAGCCTACATGCGGAGTACCAAGCGGCACGATAGTTTTTAACGCACAGGCAGGAGTACAATACAGTGTAGACGGTATCACTTACCAGGCAGGGACGACCTTTGGAAGCCTTGCCCCCGGCACCTATACGTTATATGTACGCAGCATAGTAGATAATACCTGTATCACCACAGGAGCAGCCACAGTAACAATCAATGCCATACCGACACCGCCAGCAGTTCCTACGACGTCAAGTGTCACACAGCCTACGTGTGCAGTGCCGACAGGAACGATAGTGTTTACAGCACAGGCAGGAGTAGAGTACAGTGTAGGTGGCGCTTACCAGCCGGGACCGACCCGGCACAGGCAGGAGTAGAGTACAGTGTAGGTGGCGCTTACCAGCCGGGACCGACCTTTGCAGGTCTTGCACCCAACACTTATACGTTAACGGTACGCAGCATAGCCGATAACACATGTATCACAGCCGCAGCTGCGACAGTAACGCTTACTGCAGCTACACCACCCTCAGTACCAACGACCTCAAGCGTGCATCAACGGTAACTCTGACAGCAGCTGCAACGATAGGAGCAACCGCCGGAAATAATGGTCCGGTTTGTGAAGGAACAACTTTAAGCCTTACTGGAAGTCCGAATGGTATGGACTCATATTCCTGGACTGGACCTGACGGATTCACTTCAACATTACAGAATCCTACTGTTTCAACTACTGCAACACCTTTAATGTCAGGAGTATATATACTAACTGTTACACTTGGAACTTGTTCAGAATCTACAACTACTTCTGCAACGGTAACACCTGTAAATACTATCACGCTTACATCTGCCCCGGGAACAGATAATCAGACATTATGTCTTGGTGATCCGTTTACACCAATTACATATACTACCACAGGTGCAACTGGTGCTAACTTTACAGGACTGCCGGCTGGGATGACAGTCAGCTGGGCAGGAAGTAATGTAACCATAAGCGGTTCGCCTACATCAATAGGCTCATTTGCATATCAGATAGATCTGACAGGTGGATGCGGAGCAATTTCTACAACCGGAACAATAAACGTAAAGGCTCCTAACTCAATAACATTGTCATCGGCTTTAGGTACAGATAATCAGACAGTCTGCAACAGCACTGCTATAATTGATATTACCTACAACACTGTAAGTGCTTCAAGTGCAACTGTAAGTGGATTACCTTTAGGAGTGATCGGAAATTGGGCTTCGGATGTGTTTACTATATCAGGAACACCAACAGCCACAGGTACATTCAACTATCTGATTACAACTGTAGGTGGTTGCGGTGTTGCAACAGCTTCGGGATCAATTATCGTCAACCCGGTACTTCCTGTAAGCGTCGCGATAGCACCGGATGTCAATCCGATATGCGCAGGCGCAACAGTATCGTTCACTGCGACACCAACCAACGGAGGTCTTACACCTTCATATCAATGGTACAACGGAGCGACGGCAGTTGGAGCGAACAGCCCGACCTATGCATATGTTCCGACAAACGGCGATGTAATTACAGTAGTTCTCACCTCAAGCGAGACCTGTCAGAGCGGCGGTCCTGCAACATCGAATGCAGTTACAATGACTGTCAATCCGATACTTCCGGTTAGCGTA
>JALONV010000109.1 GCA_025454755.1 Bacteroidales bacterium
CATCAATAATCGGAGGACATTCAGAAAATCTACTGAAAAACATCAATGTAAAAGATATCGATAGGGTGATCATTATTAAGGATGGTACAGCTCTGTATGGATCTAAAGGATCAAATGGTGTTATTTTAATAGAAACAAAAAAGGCTCAAAATGTAATTACCAAAATTGATTTTACTGCCTATGCAGGAATTAGTACTGCTCCGAAACAGATTCCAATGCTGGATGCCGGAGGTTTCCGGTCATATGCAAACGAATTCCTTGCCACAAAAGGATTATCTGCCGATGATATCCAATATGGTTACAAGTGGCTGAATATGACACCTTTGGAATGGGATTATCCCAAATATGCAAATAATACCAGCTGGCTGGATGAAATTTATGATAATGCATATATTCAGGATTATCACCTTGGCATCAAAGGAGGTGATGAAATAGCTAAATATGCACTCTCTGTAGGGTACTTGTCTAATGGAAGTACTTTAAGGAATACAAAATATCAACGATATTCCACAAGAATGAACGGTGATCTTCAGATTACAAAAAATTTTAAACTTATCTCAAGTATTGGTTATTCATTTTCTGATAATAATTTACTCCCTACCGGTTTATCTGAAGCAAGCAATCCCATTTATAATTCTCTCGTTAAACCTGCTTTGTTTTCTGCTTATGATATCCTTCGCAACATAGATGGCACTCCGGTCACTACCACTATCTTGGCAGATGTTGATCCCCTGGGAATCAGTAATCCTGTGGTTCTGGTAAATAAGGTGGATGCTTCCAGCAATACAAATCAGTTTACCGGACTTGTAGATTTTCAATACACCATATCCAGATCATTAAGTGCAGCTGCAATGGTAGGGATAAATTATGCCAAGGTAACCGAGGAAATTTTTATTCCTTCTCTGGGCGTAGGATTAATCGACGGAACAGAATACGAAAGGCAGGCTGGACGGAATATTAACAATTATTCAAATGTCAACGGAGATATCCGAATAAATTATTCAAAACAGTATGGCACTGATCATTATATAAGTGCAAAACTCGGAGTCAGGTATTATGCAAGCAAACTTTCAAATGATAATAATTCCGATTTTTCAATGCCTAATGATGAATTCAAGGGATTAGGTTCAGGATCTTCACTGGCCGCAACAACTGCTCTTGATAAAAAGCGTATTACTTCTTTCTCCGGCGAATGGAAAACTATCTCTAACTATTTGACTGCCAATTACAACTATGCCAACAAGTACTATGCAACATTAGGAATATCTGCTGATATGTCATCACAGTTTGCATCAGGTAAGGTAGGGGTCTTTCCCTCCCTGAACCTTGCCTGGAGACTGAAAGAGGAGCGATTCCTTAAGGATAATCCCCTGTTGAACGATTTAAAGCTCAGAGCCGGGATATCTATGTCGGGAAATGATAATATAGGATACTTTGCAGCCCGGGAATCGTATGAAGCCAGCCGATATCGCTCAGCAACCGGTCTCGTCAAGGAAAATTTAACCAATGATAATCTTAAATGGGAGACCACTCAGACCCTTAATATTGGCATGGATGTCTCACTCTTAACCAGCCGTCTGAGGTTTGGTTTTGATTTGTTCACGATGAAAACCAGTGATGTTGTTCTGTTTGAGATTCTTCCTGCTTCATACGGCTATGACGGCTACTGGAATAATTCTGCAACCACTGGGACAAAGGGATTCGAGCTTTCGGTGAATTCTTTACTGCTGGATGTAGGTGGTTTTAAATGGCAAACGGGGGCAAATCTTTCCCGGGCAAAATCAGAGGTCATTAGTTTACCTGGAGGTGTCCCAATTATTACAGAGATTCCCGGAGGACATATCATTACTCAGGAAGGAGGACCGTTATATCAGTTTTATGGTTATAAGTCAGACGGCATCTTTGAATCAGCGAGTGAAGTTCCCGCTGGCCTGCAAACAGCCGATGGCAGACTTTTCGGACCAGGCGACATGAAATATGTACAGGTGGAAGAGGATGGAATTCTAGACAGTAAAGACTGGCAGGTTATTGGTGATGCAGAGGCAGACTTTTATGGGGGGATTTACTCAACAATGTCATTCAAAGGGATAAGTCTGGGAGTCTCTTTTGATTTCAAGTCAGGGAACCAGATCTTCAACTTTGCACGCATGCAAACTGAGGGAATGACCTCCCTTATAAACCAATCTTCAGCAGTAAATATGAGGTGGACCCAGGAAGGTGACCAGACCTCTATTCCCCGCATTTCAGTCAATATGCCTGAAAATGCGGCGTTCTCTTCACGCTGGATAGAAGATGGATCCTACCTGAGGTTGAGAAGCCTGAACCTGGCATATAACATCCCCGTTAAAAAAGGACTGATACAGGGGGTAAAAGTATTCCTTCAGACTGACAACCTGTTTATCTGGAGCAAATACCTGGGAAGCTCCCCTATATTCAGTTATGGCCGGAATTCATTGTACCAGGGGGCAGATTATCTTAAAGAGCCTCAAACCAGAACGGTATTGTTTGGTATTAGTCTGGATCTGTAATAACCAAATGTTTTAAAAAATCAGTGGACATCTGTTAAATCAATAGAAAAATGGAAAAACATAATAAAATTCTTCAATACCTTATGATTGGCATAATGATCTGGCTTGCCTACGGGTGTGAAGATATGCTGAAGGTCGACAATCAGGGCATGCTATTTGCTGAAGACAACTTTAAAACAGGAAATGATGTAAATGCCTCTATTCTAGGACTATATTCATTGCTACAACCGGCATCTCAGCAGGTTGTGCTATACAACGAAGTACGCGCTGATCTTTTACAGGCAAGCGTTAACGCTGATGCTGATCTGCTTCAGATTGAAGCCGGAGAGGCTGATATTGATAATGATTATCTTAATCCGCGCGATTTCTACAAAGTCATTGTATCATGCAACGACATTTTAAGCAAGATGGAAAACGTAAAGTTGATGGATCCGTCATTTACCGAAACTATATATGCACAATATTATGCTGAAGTGATCGGGGTACGCACCTGGACCTATTTCCAGATATCAAAAATCTTCGGAAAAGTGGAATATTATACCAATGCCGTCAATAGTATTGAGGATAAGATTCAGGCAACCGAACTTAATGCACAGCAGTCCGTTTTAAAAATGATAGATGATTTGTCTCCTGTTATGAATGATTTTATTAAGGTATATTCATCAAGTGTTTCTGCTGATTGGCGTGTCGCTCGTTTCAATGCTAATGCAGCTAAAATGCTATACGCGGAGTTGTTAATGTATAAAGGGGCTTTTGATATTACTACTCTTCAGGAAAGCTATTATCTGGCCTCCAAACAATTATGGATGGTAATGAGTGCAGATTCTGCAAATACCACAACCCAGGCATACAAAGTTGGCAGTTCCTATGAAAAAGCAAACTGGATAAATATATTCACTAGTTTATCGACATCTTATAATGAGGTTATCTGGGCTATAGATTTCTCAAAAACCAACGAACAAACTCACCAGTTGCATAATCTGTTTTACGTAAATCCTCAATTATCAGTTACTCCGGAAGCATCAGCATATTTTGCAAGTTCAGACTCCCGTACAGCTGGTTCAATCTCCGGAGCTAAAGTCCGGAAGTTTTCAATTAACAAAACTGTTTTTCAATCAGATGCCCCGATTGTCATCTATCGTGCCGCCGACCTTCATTTACTCTATGCCGAGGCCATAAACCGGTTGGGCGATCCTGATCTGGCTATGAAAGTAATTAACATCGGTTATTCAAAATCAATAATCACACCTACCGGAGAGAAACTGTATAACGCACAAAGTAAGGGAATAAGGGCAAGAGCAGGATTAACAGCATTGGTTTTAGGTACAACCGACAGGCAAATACAGGCAGATGGATACATTCGTGACGAACGTATTCGCGAAATGGCTTTTGAGGGTAAAAGGTGGGAATCACTGGTACGTTATGCTATTCTAGACGGAAAAACCACAATTACTGTGAGGGGAATTTCATTCCCTTCAGATAAATGGTATTCTACCGGAGAATAACCTGTCTTAAATCAGAATTAAGTGGTTCAGCCGGAGTGAATTGGCAGAGCCACTGCTCTATTGAACCTTATATCAGCAAATATGAGATTCCTGAAAACAAATTTCAAAATCAAATGCCAATGATATTTTTAAAACGCTTAATATCTTGCATTTATGCCGCTCTCCTGGTTTCCTGTTTAGCATTTACCTCATGTGGACAAGAGCAATCATCTGCCGGCGCAAAATTAATCTGGAGTGATGAATTTAATTATAATGGCCTGCCCGATAGCAGTAAATGGGCCTATGATGTTGGCGGACACGGCTGGGGTAATAATGAAAAACAGTTTTACCTGGAGAGATCCCTTGAAAATTCATTTGTTGAAAATGGAACATTGAGCATTACTGCATTGAAAAAAGATTATCAAAATCTTAATTATACCTCTGCAAAACTGACTACATATAATAAGTTCTCGATTCAATACGGTAAAATTGAAATAATGGCAAAAATACCCGTTGGAAAGGGAAGCTGGCCTGCAATATGGATGCTTCCTGACAGCTACAGGGAAAAGGCGGAGCCATGGCCCTTATGTGGGGAGATAGATATTATGGAACATGTAGGAAAAAATCCTAATGTTATACATACATCTTTGCATTCAGATTTGTATAATCATATAATAGGTACTCAGATAACACATTTTGAGAAACTACCGGATGTTTCAGAATCATTCCATAAGTATGGGATAGAGTGGACAGAAAAATATATTAAATTTTATATAGATGATAAATTATTTTTCAAGTCATTTAAAGGTCAGGATGGAAGGGTCACTACAAATACAGGGTGGCCATTTGATAAACCATACTACCTGATTCTTAATCTTGCCATCGGTGGTAACTGGGGCGGTGAAATTGATGATTCTATTTTTCCAAGCGTAATGCAGATTGATTACGTCAGGATTTACAAAAGAACTGACTAGGGAATTAGAGATATAAACCACTTTGGTTGTTTTCTGTTTATATTGAGATTTGCCAGAGATGCAAAACAGAGATTATTTGGTGCTCCAAATGAACGCCAGGATGGAGATTACCATGGATATCTGTATCAAAAGAAACCGTAATGAC
Organism: Bacteroidales bacterium; assembly: GCA_025454755.1. Taxonomy (GTDB): domain Bacteria; phylum Bacteroidota; class Bacteroidia; order Bacteroidales; family VadinHA17; genus LD21. Next base: position 5,132 of record JALONV010000109.1, read on the forward strand.
TTGATTATGAGAAAATTTCATTTTCAAATACTGCTTATCTTTATTATAATATTAGCGAACACCTCTTGCAGTGATGTTCCACAAACTAGATCACTTGATCAAAAAGTTGATTCTGTTTTGCAGCTAATGACCCTGGAGGAAAAAATTGGTCAGCTCAACCAGTATAGCGATGACGGTTCTGCTACAGGCCCGGTTAAAGTGGAAAATGATAAGGTATCGCAGGTTCGTGATGGTCAGGTTGGCTCACTTTTAAATTGTAAAGGTACCGGACGCACAAGGAGCTGGCAGGAAATCGCAATGCAATCGAGGTTAAGAATTCCATTATTATTTGGACTTGATGTTATACATGGATATAAAACAACTTTCCCCATTCCCCTGGCTGAAGCATGCAGCTGGGATCTGGAAGCGATGGAATTATCAGCAAGAATTGCTGCGACCGAAGCATCTTCAGGTGGTATTCACTGGACCTTTGCTCCCATGGTTGATATTGGACGCGACCCCCGTTGGGGAAGGGTTATGGAAGGTGCAGGTGAAGATCCATACCTGGGTTCCCAGATCGCAAAGGCAAGAGTAAATGGTTTCCAGGGAAATAAAACGGGCGACATTAATTCATTGATGGCTTGTGCAAAACATTTTGCTGCTTATGGAGCAGCTATCGGAGGAAGAGATTACAATTCG
>JALONV010000040.1 GCA_025454755.1 Bacteroidales bacterium
CTGCCGGCAAAGGGAAGCCAGGCTCCTGAATTTACACTTGTAAAAACAGACCTCAGTTCTCTTTCACTGAAGGATCTCAAAGGCAAGAAGCTCATCCTTAATATTTTTCCAAGCCTCGACACATCTGTCTGTGCTACATCTGTCAGGAAATTCAACCAGCTTGCAGCAGGTATGAAGAACACTCTGGTCCTTGCTGTTTCAAAGGATCTGCCGTTCGCGCATGGACGTTTTTGCACCACTGAAGGAATAGCCAATGTAACAACCCTTTCGGGTTTCCGCGATGCGGAATTTGGAAAATCATACGGTGTAACCTGATTATGAGTCAGCACTGAAAGCCTTATAATACTCTATGAATTTCGCCCGCATCCCAGGTCAAAAAGATACTATTGCCCGGCTTATCCGCTCTGTCAGGGAAGAGCGTGTAAGTCACGCCCAACTGTTTACAGGGCCGGAAGGATGCGGGTCTCTAGCCCTTGCACTGGCTTATGCCAGGTATGTCAGTTGTGAAAACAGGTCGGAGAAAGATTCATGCGGAGTCTGCAAATCGTGTGTGAAATATGAAAAGATGATCCATCCTGATCTTCATTTTGTATTCCCCGTCATTAAGAACAAAAAAGAAACAGATCCCGTAAGCGATTCATTTATAGAGGAATGGAGGATATTTGCAAAGAAATCTTCCTATTTCACTCTTAACAACTGGCTAGATTCAATTGAGGTCGGAAATGCTCAGGGTATGATATTCGCTTCTGAGGCAGGTGAAATAATAAAAAAATTGAGTCTGAAGACTTTTGAGTCTGACTTTAAGATAATGATCATCTGGCTTCCTGAAAAAATGCACCCGTCTGCAGCAAACAAACTGCTTAAGATGATCGAGGAACCTCCTGAGAAAACATTATTCCTTCTTGTATCAGATGAACCTGATAAGATTTTACCGACCATACTATCCAGATGTCAGCTTTTCAGGATCCCCGGATTCGGTGCTGATGAAATAAGCAGATACCTTGTCTCGGCATACAATGCTGATACAAAAAAAGCTGATGAAATAGCAAAAGTATCCAATGGCAATATCATCAGAGCTATGGAATTATTCGAAAATGAAGATTCTTCAAAAGTTAATCTCGAAAATTTCAAGAAGATGATGCGTTTTGCATGGAAGCGCGATGTGATATCAATAATTGCATGGGCTGAGGAAATGGCTGCAACAGGAAGGGAGGCTCAGAAAAACTTCCTCCTCTATTCCCTCAGGTTACTGCGGGAAAACCTCATGCTTTCAATTGGACAGCTCAGGAACAGGCTGGTTTACCTGGCAGGCGAAGAGGCCTCTTTTTCCGATAACTTCCATCCTTTTATAAAACAGGATAATATTTATCCTCTGACTGATGAATTCAACCTTGCCCATTCACATGTAGAGGCTAACGGCAATGCCAGGATCATATTCCTTGATCTTTCATTGAAGGTAACAAGGCTTATCCGCTGAACATCTGCTTCCCGATTGAATTTGATGCATTTATTCACTATTTTTGCGGTTTGAATAATGGAGAGTTTGATTTTTATGACAGAAAATGAAGATATTCAAGGTCAGCCCGGCGAAGAGATCCGCCTGCCTGATATGATATACAGACCCGGATGCAATAAGCTTGATTGCTTTAACTGGCTAAAAGATCTTCCGGATTCAGTGCTTGAGAATGAAATAATAGAGATCAGGTTCAAGAATACCAGGAAAGGCTTTTTCAGAAACGTCAATCACCTGCGTCTTGAAATAGGCGATATTGTAGCTGTTGAAGCTTCACCCGGACATGACATAGGAAGGGTATCAATGACCGGAGCACTGGTCAGGGAACAGCTGAAGGAACTGAAAGTCTGCCCGCCCCTGGACGACATGAAAAAAGTATACCGAAAGGCTAAGCCGGCGGACATTCTTAAATGGCAAGAGGCAAAAAAACTGGAGAATACGACAATGTTTCGTTCCCGTAAAATCTCAGAAGAGCTTAAGCTGAATATGAAAATAGGCGATGTTGAGTACCAGGGAGATAAAACCAAAGCGATCTTCTATTACATTGCCGATGAGAGAGTCGACTTCAGACAGCTGATCAAGGTGCTTGCCGATGAATTCAAGGTCAGGATAGAGATGAGACAGATCGGAGCCAGGCAGGAGGCAGGAAGAATAGGTGGTATAGGTTCCTGCGGAAGAGAACTCTGCTGCTCAATATATATAACCAATTTTCAGTCGGTTACAACAACACATGCCAAATATCAGGAACTTTCCCTTAATCCGCAGAAGCTGGCCGGCCAATGCGGCAAACTGAAATGCTGCCTCAACTTTGAGGTTGATTGCTATGTCGATGCACAGAGATCATATCCTTCCAGGGAGATCCCTCTTGAAACTGCTGACAGTAAGGCTTTCTTTCAGAAAATGGAGGTTCATAAAGGTCTTTACTGGTATTCCACAGATCCTCATTCTCCGGCCAACCTTGTGGCAATTCCTGTGCAGAGAGTAAGGGAGATACAGGCTCTTAACAAAAAAGGTGTAAAACCTGAGCGGCTTATCTCAAACATTCAATCCCTGGAAACTGAGCCTGTCTCAGAAGACCTTCTTAAGAATAACAGCCTCACCAGGTTTGATCCGGAACAGAAAAAAGAGCAGAAGCACAAGCGTTTTCATAAAAAGAAAAACAGGAGGTTCAATGATAAGAAAAACAGGCAGCTTTAATGTTTTGTTTGCAGCGCTGATAATCCTTGTGTTTTCGTCATGCAACAGCAACCTTCTCTATACCGATGAGGTTGCCATGCCGGATATGACATGGAACCTGTTCAACAATCCTGAATTCAGTTTCCCCGTTGCCGATACAACAAAGACAACTAATGTTTTTTTCACTATCAGAACAGGTTCACAATATCCGTTCAGCAATATTTTTCTTTTTGTAACTACTTTCTCCCCTGATGGTAAAAGTATTACGGATACTCTTGAATATAAAATTGCCGATGAAAAAGGAAACTGGCTCGGTAAGGGTTTCGGCGACATCCATGAACTAAAACTTCCTTACAAACAAAATGTTTTCTTCCCCCTGAAAGGTACATATCGTTTCAGGATTCAGCATGGCATGAGAGCCGGCGACCTGAAGGATGTATATGACGTCGGGTTAAGGATTGAGAAATATTCTCAGTAAAGCGTAAGCTGTGGGAAAAAATAAGCTGGCAAGATGGGCTGAACTGGGAACACTCAACAATGTTATCCAGAATGCAGAAGAAGCAGGGTTCGGGAAAAACCATCCTGTGAAAGGCAAATGGAAGTCAGATATTTTCCTGAATCATAATCCCATTATACTTGAACTCGGTTGCGGAAAAGGAGAATATACCACAGGCCTCGCCGGGAGATTCACTTACAATAATTATATAGGTGTCGATATCAAAGGAGCCAGAATGTGGCGCGGGGCAAAAACAGCCAGCGAGAATAATATCACGAACGCTGCTTTCCTCCGGACGAGAATAGAATTTATAAATTCTTTTTTTGCTGAAGATGAGGTCGATGAGATATGGCTCACTTTTCCGGATCCTCATCCGGATAAGAAAAATTCAAATAAAAGACTTTCATGTCCCTGGTTCCTGAATAATTATCGGAGTTTCATGAAAGACAACGGGATTATCCATCTGAAAACCGATAATTACGATCTCTACAGGTATACCAGAAATCTGGCAGAATTCAACAACCTGGAAATCATCACATCAACAACTGACCTTCATTCAGAACTTGCAGGGAATGAAATACTTCTTATCAGAACCCACTATGAAAACCTTTTCCTTAAAGAAGGCCTGAAAATAAACTATCTTGCCTTCAGGCTCAATAAAAACAGGATTATCCAGGATGCCAGGAAAAAAACAAAGAAAGAGTAATGATTTTTTCAGGAAGGTTTATGATGTTACCCTCAGGATACCTTATGGCAGAGTAACATCGTACGGAGCCATTGCCCGTTACCTGGGATCTGGCAGGTCCGCTAGAATGGTCGGGTGGGCTCTCAATGTTTGCCATACATTGCCACGGTTCATTCCTGCCCACAGGGTAGTTAACAGAAACGGCCTGCTTACCGGGAAACATCATTTCGGCAACTCCACAACCATGCAGCAGCTTCTTGAAAATGAGGGCTTTATTGTTGATAATGATTGTATTCAGAACTTCAGGGAGCGGTTCTGGGACCCTTCTGAAGAACTTTTATGATCATTTTGTGTTATTATTAAAAAGTGGTAAAATTGCAGGTTGTTTGGAATTAAATTAAATAAAAATAAGAAATACTCTATAGCTGGCGCGGATTTGTAATCCGTGCCATTAATAATAAATTCTAAATTTATGTTTTCTAACGACCAGATCCTTGCCGCACTCAGTAATGTCATCCACCCTGAAAAAGGAAAAGATATAGTTACACTTGGAATGGTTTCGGAAATCAGATCCTCCAAAAGCGGCATTTCACTTACTGTAATCCCTGAAAAATCGAACGATCCTTTCATCACTTCAATAAAAAGCACCATAGTAAAAACACTTAAGGAGGCTTTTGGTCCGGATACTGTTATTTCAGACATTCTGGTTAAGCCCTGGATCATTTCTGAAAAAACCGAAAAGAAATCCGGTGAATTGCTTGCCGGGATTAAAAATATCATCGCCATCTCCTCAGGCAAGGGAGGCGTCGGCAAAACAACTGTTGCCGTAAATCTTGCAATTTCCCTGGCAAGAAAAAATCTGAAGGTCGGACTTCTCGATGCAGATGTCTTTGGCCCATCGGTGCCAATTATGTTCAATGCCGGTAAATTCAGGCCTGAGGTAAAAAGAGTGAATAATACTGATATGATTATTCCACTTGAAAAATGGGGTGTAAAAGTCCTGTCGACAGGATTTTTCGTTGATCCTGCCGATGCAGTCATCTGGAGAGGCCCCATGGCCTCAAATTTTCTTAAACAGCTTATGGCCCAGGGAGAATGGGGCTCCCTCGATTTCCTTCTTTTTGACCTTCCTCCCGGAACCAGCGACATTCACCTTACCCTTGTTCAGGAAGTCGCCGTTACAGGTGTTATAGTCGTTACCACTCCCCAGGAAGTGGCTCTTGCAGATGCAGTAAAAGGCATATCAATGTTCAGAAGCGAAAAGATCAATGTGCCGGTAATCGGACTCATTGAGAATATGTCGTGGTTTACTCCTGCCGAATTGCCTCAGAACAGGTATTACATTTTTGGAAAAGAGGGAGGAAAGAATCTTGCCGAAAAAACAGGAGTTCCACTGCTTGGCCAGATACCTCTTGTGCAGGGCATTTGCGAAAGCAGCGATAAAGGACATCCTGTTGCTCTTGAAGATTCAATTGCAGGAAAAGCATTCATGGCCCTTGCTGACGAAGTAATAAGGCAAACTGAAAAAAGAAACAAGGATCAGCGTCCAACCATAAAAGTGAAAATGAACCAGTAACAAGTAACCAGTAACAAAATAATATTATAACAATGTCCGACATTAAAACAATTAAAGAAAAAGTAGTTAAAGTACTTGACAAGGTAAGACCATATCTCCAGTCGGATGGCGGAGACATTGAACTGATTGAAGTCACCGATGATCTGTCAGTGAAGGTCAGGCTAAAGGGAGCATGCCATGGTTGTCCCTACAGCATGCAGACACTTAAAGCCGGAGTTGAACAGGCAATACTAAAGGAAGTGCCGGAAATCAAGAAGGTAATTTCTGCCTGACAGAGCGCAAATACCCAATTTTATTTACCTTTGAAATACTATATACGGGTTAAGTAAGTTTATAGTATTAAAAATCATCTATTGCCCTTTTTAAAAGCATCATATAAATATCTGGCACTTGGCGGATTGCTTATTGTCGCAACAACCTGTTCGGTGGAAAAAAACACTGCCACAACAAGGTTTTATCATGGCATGACCGCCAGGTACAATATCTATTTCAACGGATATGAGAGCTTTAAGGCTGGCATCCTTAGAGTCAATGAAGGCTATAAAGATGATTATGCGGAGATATTGAAAGTGTTTGAATATAGTGATCCCTCGGCTCCTTCTCTTTGTGGTGCTGATATGGAGCGGGCAATTCAGAAAGCTTCCAAGCTCATTTCACTGAAATCAATAACAGCAAAGCCTGAAGTAAATGAGAAAAGAAGATCTTCCGCCCCGGAAACCGATCTTCTTGAACGAAAGGAATACAACGAATGGGTTGACGACAGCTACCTCCTGATCGGTAAGGCACGTTTCTATAAGCAGGAATATAATGAAGCTGCTGCAGTTCTTAATTATTCAATCACACAGGCCAATGATCCGGCAATCAGAAAAGAAGCCGCTATCTGGCTTGCAAGGATATATAATGAAACCGGAAAGTATAGTGAATCTCTCAGGCTGCTGACTGAGCTTGATATAAATGAAGAATCACCCAGGGCGCTGAAGTCGATGTATAACTCTACTCTTGCCGATCTCTTTATTAAACAGAAAAAATATGCTGACGCGGTTGAGCCGCTCGAAAAAGCAATTGATCTTGTATCCGGCAAACATCAGAAATACAGGATGACCTATCTGCTGGCACAACTGAATGAACAGTCAGGCAATTCAGTCAGAGCTATATCTCTTTACCGCGATGTGGTTAAGATGAATCCTCCATACGACGTGGAATTCAATGCAAGGATAAACATAGCAGGAGTTTTCGATGTTAATTCCGGGAATCCCCGGGAAATTATGAAGGAGCTGGAAAAGATGTTAAGGGATTCAAAGAACAAAGATTTCCTCGATCAGATATATTTTGCTTTGGGAACTCTTTCAATGAAGGAGGGGAATGAAAAGGAAGCCCTTGAATTCTTCAGCAAATCAACTGCTTCATCAACAACAAACAGCAATCAGAAAGGAAGATCATTTCTTGCCCTTGCCGACCATTATTACAACAAGCCCGATTTCATGAAGGCCGGTCTCTATTATGACAGCAGTGTCACTTTTCTGAATAAAAAACATCCCGATTACCAGCTTATACAGGCAAAGTCGAGAGATCTGAACAGTGTCGTTTCACAGCTTAAAATTATTGAAGAACAGGACAGCCTGCAGAAAGTGGCAGCAATGCCTGAGTTGCAGAGGAATGCCCTTGTATCCGAAATAATAAATGAAATCGTTAAGGCTGAAGCTGAAGGGAAGACCTCTGAATATGCATCAAGATATAATCTCGGGCAATATTATGAAAATGAGCAGCGCTTCCGTGACAATATTGACCAGGAGGGGAAATGGTATTTCTATAATCAGTCTGCTCTTACTTTCGGACGTACTGAATTCAAGCGCCGGTGGGGTGACAGGCCTCTTGAAGACAACTGGCGAAGGTTCAATAAAACCAGGGTAAGTACAACTCAGGCGTCAACAAATCCCGATGAGGCATCGAATAACCTGAAAGACTCAGTAAGTGTGGTGACAGACTATAAAAAGCCTGAGTTCTATTTGAAGAATCTGCCTCTGAATGATTCTCTCCTCGCGCTTTCAAATGAAAAAATTGCGAATGCATATCTTAATGCAGGGAAAGCCTACTTCGAGAAATTATCTGATGCTGCAAGAGCTACGGAATCATTCGAAAAGCTTCTTAGCCGATTCCCGGAGAATGAGCTTGCTCCTGAAGTTCTCTATAATCTCTACAATGTAAATAAAGATATAAATACCGTAAAGTGTGAAACATACAGGCAGCGTCTTCTTGAGAAATATCCTGAAACAGAATTCGCAAAAATATTATCAGATCCCGATTATTATACAAAGAAAATGGCGGCCATGAAAATGGCTGAACAGTTCTACAGTAAGGCTTATGATGAATATACTCTTGAGCATTTCACCGGGGCAATCACACTTTGCGATAGTGCCCTGAAACAATTTCCGGATGATCAGCTGGCTCCCAAGTTCATGCTATTACGTGCATATTCGGTTGCAAGGATAAGTGATGAACGTGCTTTCAAAGATGAACTGAGCCTCCTCTTGAAAACATGGCCTGCAAGCAATGAAAGCAAAAAAGCATCAGAAATAATCGCTTACCTGAATCAAAAGATGCCCGAACTGAAAGTGGAGGAGGAGAAGGAGAAAGCACAGGAATTATTTGTTGCCGACACTGTATCAGCGCATTTCTTTATAATAGTAATAGAGAATCCCAGGTTCAATATGAACCAGGCAGTGTTTGATGTAATAAGCTATAATATAGATAATTACACGAACAATAACTATCGCACCCTGGGAGAGCTCATCGATAATAAATACCTCATGATAACAGTTTCGGGATTCGCTAAATTCAGCCAGTCCATGGATTACTATAAATCTTTCAACACCGATAGGATTGTCCGTAATCCTTCATCTTCAAAAATCTATGCTTTTATTATCAGCACTAATAATCTGAAGACACTCAATACCGACAAGAATCCTGAGAGGTATTTGTTATTCTTCAAGGCATTTTATCTGAATGAAAAAATTTAAGATACTCTGGACAGATGATGAAGTGGAAGTTCTGAAGCCGCATATCTTCTTTCTTGAGGAGAAAGGCTATGAAATTGATACTTGCTCAAACGGTAATGATACTGTTGATCTCGTCCGTCAGAATTCGTATGATCTTATTTTTCTCGATGAAAATATGCCCGGGCTGAGCGGGATAGAGACTCTCAGGCTCATCAGGGAAGTGAGGACCGATATACCTGTGGTAATGATTACCAAGAGTGATGAGGAAGAGATAATGGAAGCCGCTATCGGTTCGGAGATAGCTGATTACCTGATAAAACCCGTTAAACCCAAACAGATCCTTCTTGCAATAAAAAAGATTCTCGACCAGAAAAGACTTTTCACCGAGAAAACCGCTATCGATTACAGGCAGGAATTCAGCCGCATTGGCAATATGATTTCATCAGCCCGGAATTGCAATGACTGGACAGAACTTTACAGGAAGCTTATCTTCTGGGAGTTCGAGCTGGAAAAATCGGATGACAAGGGAATGTCTGAGATATTCAGGATGCAGGAAAACGAAGCCAATGCCAGCTTTTCGAAATTCGTGACGAGGAATTATCTTTCCTGGCTTGACCAGAAAAGCCCAGAAGATCCTGTTCTTTCACCTTCCCTCTTCCCAAAAAAGATTTTTCCTCAGATCAGCAGTAACAGGCCTCTCTTTATGATCCTTATCGATAACCTTAGATATGACCAGTGGAAAACGATATCTGCTGAACTCACCGGGCTTTTCCGGATAATAGATGAAGATCTCTACTTCAGCATTCTGCCCACGGTGACACAATACAGCCGGAATTCAATATTTGCTGGGCTCATGCCATCGCAGATTGAAGAGGTCATGCCGCAGTTCTGGATAAATGATGATGAAGAGGAAGGCAAAAACAATTTTGAAGAGGATCTCTTCAGAAACCAGCTCTCAAGAAAAGGATTGAAGTATAAATGGTCTTACAACAAGATCAGTAACAGCAATGAAGGGAAAAAGCTGAATGAAAAATTCAGGCAGTTGCTGGAAAATGACATCAACATACTAGTCTTTAATTTCGTTGATATCCTTTCGCATGCCCGTACAGATATAGGTCTCATCAGGGATCTGTCCGACGATGAGCCTGCCTACAGGAGCCTGGTGCGTTCCTGGTTTATACATTCCTCCCTTTTTGACCTGCTGAAGATAATGTCGGAACATAAAGTACGGGTCATTTTCACAACAGATCATGGAACAATAAGGGTTCAGAATCCCGTCAAGGTGGTGGGCGACAAAAAAACATCTTCCAACCTGCGATATAAAATGGGCAGAAACCTCGATTACAATCCGCAGGAGGTTTTTGAAATAAAGGACCCCGGGAAAGCAATGCTGCCAAAGAGTAATATCAGTTCAAGATATATCTTTGCAATAAATAAAGATTTCCTTGTGTACCAGAATAATTATAATTACTACGTTTCCTACTATAAAAACACCTTCCAGCACGGCGGGATTTCAATGCAGGAGATAATGCTGCCGTTTGCGGTTTTGGAACCGGTTTCATGATGAAAATAATTGTTAAGCATAAAAAATATATTCCTGCTGCCGTAAAGAAACTTCTTAAGCATTACAGCAACAGCCGTATATTTGCTTTCAGCGGATCGATGGGGGCTGGAAAGACAACCCTGATCAAAGCCATATGCAAGCTGCTTGCAGCTTCTGATATCACAAGCAGTCCGACATTTACAATTGTAAACGAATACAGGAGGGAGGGTGCTGATCCGCTTTTTCATATTGATCTTTACAGGATTAAGAAAATAGAGGAGGCTTATGATTTCGGCATTGAAGAATATCTTTCCGGCGGATCATATTGTTTTATTGAATGGCCTGATCTGATAGAAGACCTGCTTCCTGAAGGGACAATTCATGTCCTGATCACTGTTGGAAAAAATGAAGAAAGGATCCTGCATATCTCATAGGAATATCTTATTTTGTTCCTGTATCGCAAATTTTTTAACTTTGAAGAAATAACTTCCCCTTCAAAATGAATGAAAGAGGCAAAAGCGGAAAAGTTAATCTGGGAAACAGCGCTTTCATGCCGAAAGAAGAACATCTTGAAACTGCTGTCAGGTTCAGGAGAATTTCTATCGGCATCCCATGCGACACCAGGGATGAGGAAAAAAGAGTTGCACTGACACCTGAAGCAGTCAATCTGCTTGTCGAAGCCGACAATGAAGTGATCCTTCAGAAAGGTGCCGGCACCGGAGCAAATTATAATGACAAGGATTATAGCGAGAACGGGGCAATTATAACCGATTCTCCTGCAAGGGTTTTTAGCTCCGATGTCATAATAAAGGTCGCACCCTTCTCCGAAAAAGAAGCCGATTATCTGAAAGGCAACCAGGTTTTGTTTTCATATCTCAACGTTTTGAAGCTCGGCGAAGATACTCTGGCCAAGCTTAGCAGAAAAAAAATTACTGCTATTGCATTCGAGAAGATCCGGGATGCCAATGGCACTATGCCGGTAATTGAATCAATGAGTGAGATATCTGGTGTAACATCAATCCTTCTGGCTTCCGATTATCTTAGCAACCACCATGGAGGAAAAGGCGTGATGCTTGGCGGAATCACCGGAGTAACGCCGACGGAAGTTATTATCCTCGGAGCCAATACTGCCGGTGAATATGCAGCAAAAGCAGCTCTTGGGCTTGGGTCACAGGTTAAAATTTTCGACAAATCGCTCCAGCAGCTCAGAAAGTTTGAATGCCTGATGGGTCAGAGACTTCAGACATCAGTATTTCATCCCCAGGTTCTTAAAAAAGCATTGAAATCGGCTGATGTTGTCATCGGCGCAATAGAACTTGAAGATCTCAAACCTTTCTATTATGTGACCGAGGAGATGGTGCGTACCATGAAGAAAGGGGCAGTGATTATCGACCTGAGCATCGATCGCGGCGGATGCATCGAAACAACCGAGTGCCGTGCCCTGAGGGATCCTGTTTACGAGAAGCACGGCGTCATACATTTCTCAGCATGGAACCTGCCATCACGGGTAGCCAGAACTGCATCAATAGCTATGAGCAATATTTTTGCTCCTCTTCTTCAAATCCTTGCGGAGTCGGGCGGTATAACTCAGTTGCTTAAAAACGATCTGGGAGTACGCAATGGAGTTTATCTTTATAACGGGATACTAACAAATGAGACCCTGGGACAAAAATTTGGCATGCTGTCAAAAGACCTTGATCTGCTCCTGACTGCATTCTGAGTAATCATCTGAAAGAGAGAATTGCTTTTTTCCCTTTGATTCTTATTCCTGCCCGGCCTCCAATGTAAAACGCTCTGTTGTCATCAATATGCCCGGCAGGGAAATTGAAAAAAACCGGGTAGTTAAAATCACTCACAATATCAGCTATCGTTTCCTGTGCATTTTTCCCCCATGGTGTTTTACCATCCACCATATCATTCATTCCTCCTATAACCAGTGCTTTCAGATCTTTCAGCTTCCCTGCCATTTTTAATGAATGCATCATCCTGTCAAGATGATAGAAATATTCACCCACTTCTTCAAGAAAGAGGATTTTACCCGCTGTCACAGGATCTGCAGGAGTGCCTATAAGGCTGTACAGGAGCGACAGGTTCCCCCCGACAACCTCGCCATCCGAATGGTCAGTTCTCAAAAATTCACCTTCCCATCCTATTGGTTTGCAGCCTTCGAATAATGCTGAATGGAGAGAACTGATCGTTGCTCTGGTTTTTTCGGGATTCGTGTAATTCAGAGGCATTTCACCATGGATCGACATCATATTGCACTTCTCAATCAACCATGTATGCAATACGGTTATATCACTGAAGCCCACATACCATTTCGGATTTTTCCCGAGAGACGAAAAATCAACTTTATCAATGATCCTGAGCAGTCCATAACCGCCTCTTGAACATAGCACTGCCTTTATCTTATTATTGGATGTAGCTTTCTGAAAATCCGACAATCGCTGCTTGTCGTTCCCCGCAAACGGACCTTCATTTCTGAGTGCATTTTCTCCCACATGAACTTTTAATCCCCATTCTTCCAACACCTTAACAGCATCATTTACCTTTATTTCATCAATGGCAAAAGCCGGAGATACTATTGCAACCTCATCGCGTGGCTTAAGAAATGGCGGCCGGATCTTTCGGGAAGGCATATAAAATATATTATACGTAAAAGTAATCTATAATGTTTCGATTGACAAGCAGAATACGCTGGCGCGGATTTTACGTTAGTAAATCCGTGCCTTTCATTTTCTGGCACCGATTGCAAATCGGCGCCAGCTTCAGGGTAAAATTATTATCTTTGATCGTTTTTATTTAACTGCAATGAATAAGTTTAAAAGATACCTTGTCACCTCTGCCCTGCCTTATGCAAACGGTCCGCTTCATATAGGCCACCTGGCAGGAGTATATGTGCCATCCGACATTTATACAAGGTACCTCAGGCTGAAGGGTGAAGATGTAATCTCCATCTGCGGATCCGATGAGCATGGTGTTCCCATTACTCTTAAGGCCCGTAATGAAGGCGTTACCCCGCAGGAGATAGTCGACAGGTATCATGCAATAAACAAGAAAGCTTTTAATGATTTCGGAATTGCATTTGACATTTATTCGCGAACATCGAATAAGATCCATTATGAAACTGCTTCTGACTTTTTCCTGAAGCTCTATAATAAAGGTGAATTTGTTGAGAAGAGTTCAGAGCAGTATTTTGACGATGAAGCAGGATGTTTTCTTGCCGACCGTTACATAATGGGGACCTGTCCCCATTGCGGAAATGAAAACGCATATGGCGATCAGTGTGAAAAATGCGGAACATCCCTTAGTCCTTCTGATCTTATTAATCCTCATTCGACAATAAGCGGCAGCAAACCTGTACTCAAAGAGACACGTCACTGGTATCTTCCTCTTGACAAATATGAACTATGGCTCAGAAAATGGATTCTCGAAGATCACAAGGAATGGAAGACAAATGTGTATGGCCAGTGTAAATCCTGGCTCGACCAGGGTCTTCAGCCCAGGGCGGTCAGCCGCGACCTTGACTGGGGAGTTCCGGTTCCTGTAAAGGATGCAAAAGGCAAAGTTTTGTATGTCTGGTTTGATGCTCCCATTGGTTATATTTCTGCCACTAAGGAACTTACTGCAGACTGGGAGAAGTACTGGAAAGACAGTGAAACAAAAATGGTTCATTTCATCGGAAAAGATAACATCGTATTTCACTGTATAATCTTCCCGGCAATGCTTAAGGCAGAGGGCAGTTTTATACTTCCCGACAATGTTCCTGCAAATGAATTTCTGAACCTCGAAAGCGATAAGATCTCGACTTCAAGGAACTGGGCTGTCTGGCTTCATGAATATCTGGTTGATTTCCCGGGGAAACAGGATGTGCTCAGGTATTCACTTTGCGCCAGCGCTCCTGAAACAAAAGACAATGACTTCACATGGAAAGAGTTCCAGGCACGCAACAATAATGAGCTTGTTGCAATACTGGGAAATTTTGTAAACAGGACACTGGTGCTCACCAATAATTACTACGACGGGAAGGTACCTGCAAGAGACAGGACAGATGAAAATGACGAATCGGTATTGAAGGAGATATCCGTACTAAAAGCCAATGTCGAATCAAGTGTTGAGAATTACAGATTCAGGGAAGCTCTTAAGGAAGCCATGAATCTTGCCCGTCTCGGGAATAAATATCTTGCTGATGCGGAGCCATGGAAAGTCGTGAAAACCGATCCTGAAAGGGTCAGGACAATAATGAATATAGCCCTTCAGATAACAGCCAACCTTACAATCATCCTTGAACCTTTCCTTCCGTTCTCAATGGAAAAACTAAGGACCTGGATCAATATGGGGAAATTGGACTGGCATGAAGCCGGGAAGACTGACCTTCTTGTCACGGGCCATCAGATAAATAAACCCGGTCTTCTTTTTGACAAGATCGAAGATGAGGAGATCAGCAAACAGATTGAAAAACTGATGTCGACAAAAAAGGCAAACGAGTCGGCTTCATCAAAATCAAGACTATCAAAAGATACGGTGACATTTGATGATTTTACAAAAATAGACATAAGGACAGCCACTATCCTGGAGGCTGAGAAAATTCCAAAAACCACCAAGCTCCTGAAGCTTAAGATTGACACCGGCATCGATGTCAGGACAATAGTGTCGGGTATTGCAGAATACTATGAGCCTCAGGACATCATAGGGAAACAGATTTCCATTGTTGCTAATCTTGAGCCCAGAAAAATAAAAGGCATTGAATCGAAAGGGATGATCCTTATGGCCGAGGATAAAGACGGGAAACTCGTTATGGTCACCCCGGTTGAGAAGGTGAGCAACGGGAGTATGATAAAATAAATGTTGGTTTTCGATATTGCAATAAATAATAGAATGTAATAAAAATTTCCCCTCCTTTTGAAGGAGGGGTGTCACGCTGAAGGCGTGACGGGGTGGTTTAAACATCTTTCTTTATGGAGAATCCTCCCAGGATATTCAACAGAAAAGAATTAAGGGGAAATAGAAGATCCCTTAGGAAGAATTCGACTTCTGCAGAAGCCACGCTCTGGAAATTATTGAAAAAGAAAAACCTGGAAGGAAGAAAATTTCGTCGTCAACATAGTATAAACAATTTTATTGTTGATTTCTATTGTCATTCAGACAAAGTAATAATTGAACTTGACGGCGATGGCCATGGGGATTATATTCAGATTGAAAAAGATACAGAAAGAGATAACTTTCTCGAACGTGCAGGTTTCAGGGTGTTGAGATTTGAGAATAGGTTTGTATTTCAGGATCCTGAATATCTCCTTTCAGAAATTAAAAAGTGTTTTAAGAATAATCCAGATTCAAAGTAAAAACACCACCTCCCCCCTGACGGAAAGTCGTTATACTTGCCTTTATGAAAGGAAAAAGACAGATTAAAATTTCCCCTCCTTTTGAAGGAGGGGTGTCACGCTGAAGGCGTGACGGGGTGGTTTATCAAGTTATATAATTAACACCACCTCCCCCCTGACGGTACCCGTCAGGGGTACTCCTCCTCCAAGAGGAGGAGAAAGTTTTACAATTGAACCTTCGTCTTATACTAGTTAATTTTTTTAATCCAGGAACCCGGGAATTTTTCAGATATGCTGTCTCTTTTACCTTCTGCAGCATTCAGACCGGCGCATTTCATTGCACTGACCCTGTAAAAACCGTTAGGTCCTTCAATTATCTCAGGAGTATAGCCTTCTTTTGCCAGCATGCCTGCCTGTGTTTCGGCATTATGCCTGATTTTAAAGCTCCCTGTTATAATACAATATGAAACATTGCTTTCAACGGAAGGAGCTTTGGTTTCAGGAACCGGTTGCTGACCTGAGGGTTCTTCGGCTTTTATTATTACTTCCGGAATACCTTTGTCAACAGCTTCTTTGTTCTCCTCAAACTCTGCTTTTGCAAGCGGATTAAGACTGAAGGTTTCAATCTTTGATTTAAAAAGCCTTGTCTTCAGGGGAACAGCCACCATAAGTGCAAGAAGAGGTATTATGACAGCAGCTCTCCAGAGTATTTTTCTTGCAGATGCACGTTTAACAGGGTCTCTGTCAATATGTTTTGAAATACGTTTGCGTACATCATAACCTTCAAGCGGCGCAAACCGGAATGATTCAAGACCATAGGAATCGAGATGATAATTCACGCTCCTGTCAGGCTCAAACTGCACATTTCCTTCCTGGTTATTGATAAAGCTTCCGATATTATCGAATACCACTTTCTCACCTTTTTCAAGTTTCCTGCGAAGACCTGTAACAAACTCTTCCACGATATTCCGGGCATCACCATAGCTGACTTTCGCATGAGATGAAACTCTTCCTGCAAGAAGGCCGTCGTTATGGTTCAGGTTCCGGTTAAAAGAGATCTGTTTGACTGGAGGATAAAAAGTAGATGTGCTCTTATCAATACGGGCCGGGGTATAATTCCCGATAAAGCCGCCAAAGCCCGGCACAATGACACAGTCGTGGCTGAAAAGCAGTTCCCGTACGAAAGCGGTAATATCCATCTGAATTATTAATCTTACCACAAAAATAACAAAAAACATGAATCCTTAAAATAAAGATTAGGTAAAACTTATCTAATCTGCGCAGATCTGCGCTATCTGCGGGAAAACATTCTTTTCTTTCCCGCTGATCCCGCAGATTTTCGCAGAAAATCACTATTTTCGTAAATACATAATTTATGGTTCAGATGAGAGATATTCAGATGGTCGATCTTAATGCTCAGTATCAGAAATTGAGTTCTGAAATTGATGCTGCAATCAGGTCGGTGATCATTTCCACAGCCTTCATAAAGGGCCCCGAGGTGAAAAAATTTGAGGAGGAACTTCAGAATTACCTCGGATGCAATTATGTAATATCATGTGCAAACGGAACCGATGCCCTGCAGATCGCAATGATGGCTCTCTGTCTTAAACCCGGCGATGAGGTGATAACTACCAATTTTACTTTCATTGCAACAGTAGAGGTAGTTGCTCTGCTGGGATTAAAACTCGTCCTTGTTGAACCTGATCCTCATACCTATAATATATCAGTCGACGCAATCAAAAAAGCTATTACTCCCCGTACCAGGGCAATAGTGCCTGTTCATCTTTTCGGACAATGTGCTGATATGGAGAACATTATGAAACTGGCAGAGGAAAAGGGACTCTATGTGATTGAGGATGCCGCCCAGGCAACCGGTGCTGAATATATTTTTTCCGACGGAACCCGTAAAAAAGCCGGTACGATCGGGAGTGTCGGTACAACATCGTTTTTCCCCTCAAAGAATCTTGCCTGTTATGGCGATGGCGGTGCTATGTTCACAGATGATGAAAAGCTGGCCAGTAAGCTCAGAAGCATTGCAAATCACGGCATGAAGGAGAGATACCATTACAGCGACATCGGAGTCAATTCCAGGCTCGATACAATCCAGGCTGCCATACTTCTTGTTAAGCTTAAGCATCTCGACAGTTTCAATTCAGCAAGGAGAAGGGCAGCCGATTTCTATGACAGGTCATTTGCAGGATGCCAGGAGATTATCATCCCTGAAAGATCAGGCTATTCTTCTCATATATTCCATCAATATACTATCCGGATAAGGAATGGAAGGAGAGATGAATTACGCAAATATCTTGAGATTGTAAAAATACCCTCAATGATCTATTATCCCGGACCTCTTCATACCCAGGAGGCTTACCGTAATCTTGGCTATGGAGAAAATGATTTCCCGGTTACTTCAGGTCTGTGCCGTGAGGTGCTGTCCCTGCCCATGTGTCCTGACCTGGAGCAGGATCAGCTTGATTATATTGTTTCCAGTGTTTTGAAATTCTTCGAAAAATAAATGCTATGAATAAGGAATATTTTGCACATGAGACAGCGGTGATCGATGAAGGCTGCAAGATCGGAAAAGGTACCAAAATATGGCATTTCAGCCATGTGATGACAGGAGCAGAAATAGGAGAAAACTGCAACATCGGACAGAATGTGGTTGTTTCTCCGGGAGTGAAGCTTGGCAGAAATGTCAAGGTACAGAACAATATCTCCATATATACGGGTGTCATCTGCGATGACGATGTATTCCTTGGGCCTTCAATGGTTTTTACAAACGTTATCAATCCTCGGAGCGAGATCATCCGCAAGGACAACTATGAAACCACTATAGTGGAAAAAGGCGCTTCGGTCGGAGCAAATGCAACAATTGTGTGCGGAAAAATAATTGGCAGATATGCATTCATTGGAGCAGGCGCAGTGGTTACAAAAGACGTAAAGCCTTATGCCCTTGTTGTAGGAAATCCGGCAAGACAAACCGGATGGATGAGCGAATACGGACATAAGCTTGCATTTGATAAAAAAGGTTATGCCGTATGCCCTGAAAGCGGCGACAGATACCGTCTTGAGAATGGTTCCGTTTCCAAAATTATTTAGTAGTTTTACCCTTCCTTAATATTGATATAATGGACTCATCTCCAAAAAATTTCGGATTGATAGGTGTGGCAGGATACATAGCAGTCCGTCATCTCAAGGCCATAAAGGATACAGGTAATAACCTGCTGGCCAGTCTCGACAGGTTCGATAGTGTCGGACTGATCGACAGCTATTTTCCGAAGAGCGATTTCTTCGTTGAATTCGAGCGCTTCGACCGTCATTTAGACAAACTTAAAAGAACAGGTACAAAAATAGATTATGTAAGCATCTGCTCTCCAAACTATCTTCATGACTCGCATATCAGGTTTGCACTCAGGCATCAGGCTGATGCAATATGTGAAAAGCCTATTGTGCTCAATCCATGGAATGTTGATGCATTACAGGAAATTGAAAATGAAACAGATAAAAAGATATATACTGTCCTCCAGTCGCGGCTCCACCCAAGGATTATCGAGCTGAGGAATAAGATCATGAATGGACCGAAGGACAAGATTTACGACATAGATCTTACATACATAACCAGCCGCGGCAACTGGTATTTCATCTCATGGAAGGGAGATATTCAGAAATCCGGAGGAGTGGCAACAAACATCGGGATACATTTCTTTGATATGCTCAGCTGGATATTCGGCAAGACAAAAAAGAATATTGTTCACTTGTCGCAGTATAATAAGGCTGCGGGTTATCTTGAACTTGAAAATGCCAGGGTAAGATGGTTCCTCAGCCTTGATCACAATGACCTTCCTTCTGCTGCTTTAGAAAAAGGCCAGCGGACTTTCAGATCAATAAAAGTAGATGGCGAAGAGATTGAATATAGTGTAGGATTCACCGAACTTCACACACTGACATACAAAGAGATCCTTGCCGGAAGAGGTTTCGGACTGCAGGATGCCAGGCAATCAGTAGAAATAGCCTATAC
>JALONV010000110.1 GCA_025454755.1 Bacteroidales bacterium
AAAATATCGAGTCCTCCCATGCTTTCCGGCCTGTTTGATGCCAGGTAGAATGACGAATCGGCAGCGGTCGGCGGGAAGAAGAAAAGGTCATCCCATGCTGTGTTGACCGGGTATCCGTAGTTTACTGCCTTGCCCCATGTTCCACTTGAATCCCTGGCACTGTAAAAGATATCATATCCACCTATGGAATTATGCCCCTTTGAACCGAAAAACAGAGTATCGCCTCCTTCCGAAAACCGCAGAGACTCCTCATCCCATTGGCTGTTAATCATAGGTCCGGCATTCACCGGTCTGGACCATTTCTTTTCATCGAGTTTTTTAATCATATATATATCCTTGCCACCGAGTCCCTCCTTGCCATGATCCGAAACGAACCATACTTCATTGCCCGAAGGGGTCATTGTCATGGAAGTCTCTGTGCCTCCGCTGTTGATATTGAAAGAGACTGATTCAGGATCCTTCCAGGCCTCTTTCTTTTTTATTGAAACTCTTATATCACCGCCGCTTTCGTACCCGGCATAGATATATAGCTCATCTCCTGCGGGACTTAAGTAAAGTGGTGTCTCACAATATTTTGAAGTCAGGTTCTTGCCGGCTGAGACGGGCATTCCCCAGTTCTTTTTGATGCGGGTTGAAGTAAAGATATTTTCATCGAATTTTGCATCGTCATAATCTGAGCTTGACTTTGAGACCTGCCGGCGGGAAGCGAAATACATTGTTTTGCCATCCCCGGAAATAAGCTCTGAATATTCATCGGCAATTGAATTTATGCCTGAGCCGATATTTTTAATTTCAACCCTCAGCGTATCTTTTGTCAGTTCCCGTGCAGCTTTGCACTCTTCAATATATTTTTTTGCCGAAGGGATAAGCGGTTCTTCTTTTTTCCCGGCTGTTTTAAGAAATGATTCCAGCTTTTCTATTGCTTCATCATACTTTCCTGAATACTGAAGCGCGCGCCCTGTGAAAAACAAAAGGTCACTGGTCAGGTCGCTCTTCTCCTCAAGCACTTTCCGGAAGAAATCGACAGCCTTCTCCTTGTTGTCTGAATAGAGAGCAGACACGCCTGCTTTGTAATTTAGTTCAGGATTGACGCCATTATAGAGTGCAGCCT
The DNA here is from genome assembly GCA_025454755.1 of Bacteroidales bacterium. Taxonomy (GTDB): domain Bacteria; phylum Bacteroidota; class Bacteroidia; order Bacteroidales; family VadinHA17; genus LD21. The sequence continues at coordinate 1,112 of JALONV010000110.1, forward strand.
TTATATATTCATCAAATGCGTTTGCATACTTTGCGCCACCGTCCTTGAAATAACCATCTCCGTCAACAACATGCTTCCAGGCAGTTTCATAACCTGTCTTGTCATTCTTGAACTGCCTCTTGTTGATCTTAACTTCAGTCTGAGCATTTAAACCGGCGCAGAAGAGAATAAGTATCATGGACATTGAGCAAAATGAGTGTCTCATAGCAGATTATTTTTATAAGTATAAAAATAGCACTAATTTCCCGTTTTCAAAACAGCTTTTCCAGGATAGTAAAGGGGCAGATTGAAAAAAAACATATATTTGTTATATTCTTTGCATCTTTTATACTTAGTTGGCAGTCTTGTTTAATATGGAGTACAAGTACATTAATACTGGATATCTCGATTCAGTATCAGGGGGCGACAGCAGTGTAACACTTGAGATCATTTCTATTTTCAGGGAGCAGGTCGGAGAAATGTACAGTGAAATGACAAAATTGCTTGCCGAAAAGAACTATTACAATCTTGGTCTGCTGGCCCATAAGGCAAAATCATCTGTCGCGATTATGGGCATGTCGGAACTTGCCGTTATGCTGAAAACGCTTGAGATTCAGGCTAAAGAGGGAAAAGAGGCCGAAAAATATGAATCTTATGTCGCTCGATTCAGGGACGATACTGCAGAAGCTTTGAGAGAACTCGACGACCTTGTCAACAATAAGCTGAATAATCCTGATGATCAACATTGAAAGAAAAGATAAGGTCGATATCATTACCTTCACCATCGACAGGATCAATGCACTGATAACCGAAGAACTGAAAGATGAGATCAGCAAAGTCTTTCAGAACGGCAGTTCAAAGGTTGTGATCAGCCTTAAAGACATCAGGTATATTGACAGTTCGGGATTCGGATGCCTGCTCTCTATTTTGAGGACTGCAAAGAACAATTACTGCACCCTGAAGTTTGCATCACCTGAACCTTCCGTGATGGCAGTACTTAAAACTCTCAATCTGAATACCGTATTCGAGATATACGACGATCTGGATGAGTGTGTAAGGTCGCTGCGATAACGGTTACAGGAATTTACCATATAAACATACTTCTATGACCAAACTAATCTGGAAACCAGGCACAATGATCTATCCTCTGCCGGCAGTTATGGTAAGCTGTGGTTCTGAACCGGCTGATTATAACATCATTACAATATCCTGGACCGGCACAATTTGTACAGATCCGGCAATGTGCTACATTTCTGTCAGGCCTTCACGCCATTCACATGACATTATTAAAAGGAACGGATGTTTTGTGATAAACCTGACCACCAGATCTCTTGCATCCGTGACAGACTGGTGCGGAGTCAAATCAGGAAAAGATCATGATAAATTCAGGGAGACAGGTCTGACACCGGTTCCTGCATCTAAGGTCAATGCTCCGATGATAAAGGAATCGCCGGTAAATATAGAATGTGTTGTAAAGGAGATTAAGCCGCTTGGTTCGCACGACATGTTCATCTCTGAGGTTGTAGCAATACATGCTGATGGTAAATATTACGATGCAGAGAGCGGGGTATTCAGGCTCTCCGATGCAGAACCGCTGTGTTATCTTCACGGCAGGTATTACGAGACAGGCAAGCTGATAGGCAAATTCGGCTTTTCCGTTGAAAAGAAAAAGAAGAAGAAAAAGAAGAAGAAGCAATAATCTCTGATATGTAAAATTTGCATCAATTAATAAATTTCATAACTTCAAATCCAAATATAAAGTAACCTTCCATGAGTGAGAAGATCCTTGAAACCCTGATGCAGCTCTTTGCCATCATTGCTAATCCTCAGGCCAATGACGTTGACCGGAGGGGTGTCGTTGAGGCATTTTTAAAACGTCAATTGGACCAGGAGCAGGTGAATAAGTACCTTGCTACCTATGATAAAGCATTTGACGAGGCAAAACAGAAACTCGAGAAGAGAGGTCTTGAACGTCGTGAAGGAGCTATTGCAATAAGGATCAGGAAACTTTGCAAGGATATCAATGAGCAGGGAATGCTTGACCAGGAACAGCGTATTGTCGTGGTCATCCAGGCACTCGAATTCTGCAAATCAGGCGATCAGCAGGTGAGCCAGCTGGAACTCGGTTTCATCAGCAGCCTGGCTGACGGACTTAATATCACTGAGGAAGAATATAGTCTCGTTGAGAAATTTGTACTCAATTCATTTGACAATGCCCCTGACCATCAGAATATTCTCATAATCAATGGAGTAAAAGAGCCCGGCTTCCAGGAGGCCAAGCATATTTGCCGTGACCAGATGAAAGGACAGATATGGTTTCTTTTTGTTACTTCTGTACAGCTCTATTTTACCCGTTATACGGGAACCGGAGAAATGTCGATGAGCAGTCAGCTCCTCCAGGAAGATAAAGTATATCCGTTCGGACAGGGAGCATCGGTGAAGGGAAATGTTATCAAACCCATTTATTACCTCGATGTAACCGACCAGTTCATGAAGGAGGTATTCAGGGAATCACGTGTTGTATACGAGGTGAACAACATTGAGTACAGGTTCAAGAGCGGGAAGGTGGGCATTCATCACATGAGCTTCAAAGAGGAATCTGGCAGAATGGTCGGCATAATGGGTGCCAGCGGTGCCGGTAAATCAACACTTCTCTCCGTCCTGAATGGTATAAATGCTCCTTTCGACGGTGAAGTTCTTATCAACGGAGTAAATATTCACGACGATAAGGAAAAGATCAAAGGACTCATCGGTTATGTCTCACAGGATGATCTTCTTATTGAGGAACTTACAGTGTTTGAGAACCTGTATTATAATGCAAAGCTCTGTTTCGACAACCTGACCGATGAAGAGATAGTCACCAGGGTCGACAGCACTTTAAAGAGCCTCGGGCTTCTTGAGATCCGCGATATGAAAGTTGGAAGTCCTCTTAATAAGAAGATCAGCGGCGGCCAGAGAAAAAGACTTAACATATCACTGGAACTGATCCGCGAACCCGCAATTATGTTCCTCGATGAACCGACTTCAGGCCTATCTTCGCGCGACTCAGAAAATATCCTTGTGCTGCTTAAGGAACTTACTCATAAGGGGAAGCTTCTGTTCATTGTTATCCACCAGCCGTCATCAGAAATTTTCAAGATGTTCGACAGGCTGATCATTCTAGACACAGGAGGATACCTTATATATAATGACAAACCTGTAGAATCGATAACCTATTTCAAGAAGAAGATCGAGCAGGCTGCCACCGCCGACAGCGAATGCTATGCCTGCGGTAACGTTAATCCCGAACAGATCTTTAATATCGTTGAAACCAGGGTTGTCAATGAAAGCGGACAGCCTACTGACATACGAAGGATCAAGCCTGTAGACTGGAGTACTCATTATAAGGCTGCTATCAGCGAAAAGAAAGAATTGCCAATTGAATCCGGAGGGGCAATACCTGAAATTAACTTTAAGACCCCAAACAAGTTCAAGCAGATGCTTGTCTTCATAAAGCGCGATGTTCTATCTAAAATCGCTGACACTCAATATCTTCTTATCACGCTCCTGGAGGCCCCGGTTCTGGCGCTGGCCCTGTCGTTCCTTATCCGTTATTTCGACGAAAGTGCTGTCAATCCTCACTACACGCTTTATGAGAACTCCAACCTTCCCGTGTATATCTTCATGTCGGTAATCATTGCAATATTCATGGGACTAACTGTGAGTGCCGAGGAGATCATTAAAGATCGCAAAATACTGAAGAGGGAAGCATTCCTCAACCTTAGCTGGAACAGTTACCTTATGTCAAAAGTGTTCGTACAGTTTGCCATATCGGCTATTCAGGCGTTCACCTTCGTTCTGCTTGGAAATTCAATCATCGGTATAAAAGGGATGTGGTTTCAATACTGGATTGTTCTGTTCACCTGCTGGGCAGGTGCCAATATGTTGGGATTGGTGATCTCCGATAGCTTTAAGGCAGTGGTTACAATATACATCCTCATACCATTCCTGGTAATCCCGCAGATAATTCTCAGCGGGATTATGGTGAAGTTTGACAAACTGAATCCGAACCTGTCATCCCCTGTTTCAATACCCTTTTATGGTGAGTTCATAAGAGCCAGATGGGGTTATGAGGCGCTGGCCGTGAAACAGTTCAAGGACAATAAATACGAAAAGAACTTCTACATATGGGATAAACGCATGAGTGAGGCTAAATTCCAGAAGGACTACTGGCATTCCAAGGTCAAGGGATATATTGATTATATAGAGAATGACCTTAAGAAAGGTACTATAAGCGAAGACTTTAATAAAAGGCTGCTTCTTGTCTATAACGAAATCAAGAAACAACTTATACTTACGCCTGATGTTAAATTTGATTTTGCCGAATCGCTCACACCCGATAAGATAACTCCTGAAATTGCTGCTTCGGCAGGCGATTATGTGGATCGTATCAGGAAATACTATATCGCATACTCTAATCATGCAAAAGACAGGAAAGAGGATTTAATGGAAAAGATGAGGGCACAGGATCCTGAAGGATTCCTTAACCTGAAGTTCAGCTATACAAATGAATCGCTTGAAGAGTTTGTAACGAACGAAAATGAGATTTACAAGACTATTGAATTCAAGAATGAATATATACAGAAGCTCGACCCGATTTATATGGATCCTAAGCAAAAT
>JALONV010000041.1 GCA_025454755.1 Bacteroidales bacterium
ATTACAGGACCCGTGAATCAGTTCAACCTGGTCGGACCCGGTCCTGTGAACTTGAGTGATCTTATCTCCAATAGCGGGGACACAGCAAGGATGGTAACTTATATTATCACTCCTGCAACAATAAATGGTCTGGGGGTCCAGAACTGTCCCGGAATAAATGATACAATCAGGCTGTGGGTTAATCCTACACCCAGGGCTACTCCTGTTAATGCAGTTCCCGAAATGTGTTATGGACAGTCCATAAATCTGACACTCAGGTCACCTACTGTCATGACCAGGGGGGCTATAATATTCGACTACACAACCACTGTTACTTCTCCCGGAGTTGTAGGTACATTGCCGGCAGCAAATGACCAGCCGCAAGGACAGCAATTTACTTACTCATATCAGAATAACACGGATACAATTCAATCGGTTATTTACCATATTACACCCGATAATATACTTTGTTCCACCGGGCCGTTGAATGACCAAGAAATAAAGGTACATCCGCATCCTCTGCAGAGTATGACTCCTACAGTTATGTTTACATGCACAGGAGGGAGCGATGGTACTCTGACCGCAATTCTGTCAAGAGGTTCGAAACCAGATAAGATCTTCTGGGACAGGCCATCATTTATTGGTGATACGACATATAATACTAATTCTAATATTGACAATCTGACAATACGTTATACCGGTCAGTATTCAGTGACAGTCACTGATGCATTCAACTGCACAAGAACAAGCCAGACTGAATCAATAACAGGTGTTGTTTTCCAGACTGTTATGAGCCCGGTGAATTATCCGACAGGATTCGGAATCCAGTGTCCTGGTGAAAGTAATGGTTCGATTTCATTTTATGAAGACTTCGGCTCAACTGCGATAGCTCCATTTGAATACTGGCTTGTTCATAACAACATTGATACTTTGAACCATGATACAATCTGGGCTAAGGGATTGATATATTTTGTCGATAGCCTGCCGGCCGGCCATTATTCTCTTTACATGAAGGATGCTAACGGATGTTTGAATGCGTATACATATCAGCAGGTTGATCTGTCAGAACCTGATCCCATTAATGTTGAATTTACTACAACAAAGTATGCCAGTAACTTTGATGTATCATGCAGGGGTTACAACGATGGTCATGTCTGGATAAGTAACATCAGCGGCGGAAATCCTGGCGGCTACAGGTATAAGTGGTTTACTTATGATGGGACTATAAATGGAGTGGATACTCTTGACAGGCTGGATAATATTACAGCAGGGAAATATTATCTGCTGACAACCGACAGATACTGTACCAAGCTTGATAGTGTGACGCTTGTACAGGGTCCTGGCATGGATCTTACAGATTATAAACTGCATTACACATCCGATTCATTATATAATATTTCCTGCAACGGAGGAAGTGATGGAAGTATCGATATTACAATATCCGGCGGATCAGGTAATTATACATATTTATGGACAGATTCAGCTTCATTTACAGCAACTACACAGGATATTTCGGGACTTAAAGAAGCAACTTATACTGTTCAGGTCACCGACCAGAACGGATGTATATTGAAATTACTTCCAGGTTCTATTCTTCCTTCATTTACATTGAATGAACCTGCTGCTATTGACATAACACCTGTCCTTTCCAGTTCAACATTCGGATCATATAATATTGACTGCAACGGAGGTACGGGATCGATAGGCATTACCGTTACAGGTGGTTCAGGTGTGTATACTTACAATTGGACCACAACCGGCGGATCCGGGCTGAACGCCACAGCAGAAGATCAGGGGGCATTGACTGCAGGATCCTATGTTCTTGAAGTAACAGATTTCTACGGCTGTAAAGCTACCTTTGATACTGTTCTTATAGAACCGGCTGCACTCACATCAGCGCTCAATCCAAAACATATTACATGTGCCGCTCCCGGATTGAATAATGGTGAGATCGACCTGACTGTTGCAGGCGGTGTAGCACCATATTCATTCCTGTGGTCTAATTCTGCAACCTCAGAAGATATAACAGGCCTGACTGCAGGTGAATATATTGTAACCATCATTGATGCAAATGCATGCCAGAAGAAAGATTCTGTTGTTGTAAATCTTCCTCCGCCGTTATTGTTCGATTATATGCTTTCGAATCATAACGGGAACGGATTCAATATCAGTTGCTTTAACGGGAACGACGGATCAATAAATATTACCACAAACAGTGGTGTGGCACCATTCGCATTCACCTGGACAGGTCCTTCAGGATTCACTTCTGCTTCGGACAATATTTCAGGCTTAAGAGCAGGAGCATATAATCTCCATATTATTGATTCTAATTTCTGTACTGTCGATACCATATTCAACCTGAACGAACCCGGAGAACTTTCACTTACATTTGATCCGTCTCATAGTTTTGCCGGCGGGTATAATATTAACTGTGCAGGCGACAGCACAGGTTCACTTAATGTCATCCCTGTCAATGCTGTAGGAACAGTGGAATACCTGTGGTCTGATGGAAATACTTCACAGCTGAGGGACAATATTCCTGCAGGCAAATACCGGGTGATCATAACAGATTCGAATTTCTGCATCGCACAAGATTCAATAACGCTTACACAACCTGATTCCCTGAAGCTCGAATTCAGCCTTACCCAGCCATGGTGCCCGGATAAGCCAGATGGAGAGATAAGACTCACAGCATCAGGTGGAGTTGTCGGTACTGACTATAATTACAAATGGTCTGACAATTCGACCAGTCGTGACCTGACTGACGTCAGAAGCGGATTATATACAGTCAAAGTTTCAGATCTGAACGGATGTTCAATAAAAGACTCTGTGAAAATGGAACCTCAAAGGGAAATCTGCTTAATTATACCGAACGCTATTTCACCGAATGGAGATAATATAAATGATATCTGGAATATCGGGGAGATAGATCTATATCCGAATGTCGAGATCAAGATATTCGACCGTTGGGGTATTCTCATCTGGAAGTCAGAAAATGGATATCCTCAGAAGTGGGATGGAAGAAGCAGCAGAGGCACCAAAATGCCGATGGAATCATACCATTATATAATTGATTTGCATAACGGAACAAAACCACTGATAGGCAACATAACCATTGTAAGATAATATCGCTATTTTTGGCTTCCTGTGAGAAGAGTGACATACATTTTGGTTTTTATTGCTGTCTGTAACTTTACAGAAGGACAGCAGTTACCTTTATATACTCAGTATCTCTATAATAAATTTCTCATTAACCCTGCCGTAGCCGGAAGCGACGGATATACAAGCTTTAACCTGACAGCGAGGGAACAATGGGTTGGGTATTATGGTGCGCCGAGGACATTCTCCTTCAGCGCCCAGACACGGTTGCTTAAAAAAAGTTATATACTCAAACACTCCGGTGCCCGCAGGACGATTTACAGACCGGCAACTGATGGCAGGGTCGGTATTGGAGGCTATATTTTCAGCGATAAAAACGGATTGGTCAAGAGAACCGGATTTCAGGCATCATATTCTTATCATTTGTGGTTGAGAAACCAGACACAGTTCTCAATGGGCCTCGCTTTCACAGGTTACCATTATAAAATAGATGAAAAGGAAATAAACTTTGAGGATCCAAACGAACCATGGCTTTATGATAACCTGCGCCGCGGCGTTTTCATTCCGGATGCATCATTCGGAGCCTATCTGCTGAATGCAAAATATAATGTTGGTTTTTCTGCCGAACAACTTTTCGAAGCATCTGCAAAGCTTGGCAGTCAGTCTTATAAAAATTACAGGCTTCAAAGGCATTATTATATTTTCGGCTCATATTTTTTCGAGTTGAATACCCAGATGGAAATAGAACCTTCAGCCCTGATTATGATGTCGGAAGAGATCAGACCGCAGGCCGATATAGGAGTTACGTATATTTATAATAAATCATTCTGGGCAGGACTATCTTACAGAACAAGCGGGGCCTTGCTGGCAAATCTCGGAGTGAAATATCAGAATGTCTTTATAGGATATGCTTTTGATTTTACCTTTTCGGAGATTCAGCGGGTTACTTACGGAACTCATGAGATCACAATGGCTTTGAAATTCGGCGACGCTGCAAGAAAATACCGCTGGCTCGACAGGTATTAGTTCTCCTTCTTTTTCAGAATATAAATCAATGAACTGCTCTTTTCTTTTTTAAAAAGAGACAGGAACCAAAACCATTTGCCTGTAATAATTCCTGTAATAAAATAGAGCCAGGTTCCCATATATTTTTCGCTTAAAATAGAAATATAGAAAACGTCCAGGGGAAGACTTTTTATTGATCTTATTTTGAATCCTGCCTTTTGAGCGAAAAGCTGAAAAGTGAAAGGTGAAAAATGCCAGATGTGTCTTGGCACATCATATGCCGCCCAGAATTTATTATAGTGTTCTGCATCAAAAGAATTGCTGTTCGGGAGTGCTGTAATGCATACGCCTCCATCAGTCAGAAGGCGTGATATCTCAGAAAAATATCTGAATGGATCCTCGAAATGTTCAAGCACATGCCACAGAGTTATGCAATCAAAACTTTTTGATGATAATGAAGATATTTTATCAGGACTAATGACATCAAGTCCAAAAGAAGAGGCTGCATACTCTCTGGCTTTCTTATTTATTTCAATACCATTTACTTCCCACCCTGCCTGCTTCATCTGATTCAGGAAATGCCCGGTACCGCTGCCAGTATCGAGCAGCTTCCCTCTCTTTAATCCTGTTTCTCTTTCCACAAGTCTTCTCTTCCGCTTCAACATAAACTCCCTGGAGATTTTATAAAGAGTGCTGGAAAAGCCTTTAGCTGAATCATTGTGCGACAGATATTCTTCTGATGCATAATAACTGCCAATTGTTCTTTCGTCAGGGTGGTCCTGTGTGAACACAAATCCGCAGTTTAAGCATCTGAATAAACTGAAAGGTTCAGCGCTTAAGAAGAAATCATTGGTCTGAATGTGCAGGCCAATTTTTAGTGAATCGCAGAGAGGACATAAGCTGTAATGACCCATATTTTCAGGGATCTTATTTCTTAATCAATTTCATCACGCCATATCCTGCAAGTAACAGAATCAGAAGGATTGAACTTGCAAGGGAAATCCTGTTTCCGTTCCTATATGACGAGGGATCAAAAACAAACTTTACTTCATGATCACCTGCCGGCAGCACCATTGCCCTGAGGACATAATCAGCCCTGAAGTGTTTACTTTCCCTGCTGTCAATAAAACATTTCCATCCTGCCGGATAATAAATCTCAGAGAAAATAACCAGGCGTTCTCCTCCGGCTGAATATTTGTAAACAAGCTCATTGGACCTGAATGAGACCAGCTCAATCTTATCTGTCTCATTAACCTGATATTTTGAACTGGTCACAAGATCCGCAAAAGATATATCAATTACAGCCTCTCTGGCCGGGTTTACTGTTATAAGCGCGGATAGCTCAGTATTTGCATTTTCTGCAAGGGAAACCTCTTCTACAAACCAGGCATTCCCAAAGGCTTTCGGATTCAGCAGAGGTGGATAATCCGGATTGTAAATTATATATTTTGTGTTGAGCATGTTCATGATGGGAGTGCTGTTGAAAATCCTTACCAGATCTGCTTCAGTCTTAACACTTACCGACATAGAATCGAACCTGAATATATCTCTGGTAAGTGCAGAATCGATAAGCTCCTGATATCTTTTAAGCTTTGCCCCGTGATATCCTCCTATTGAATTGTGAAAATAGGAAGTCGGACTATTGTCGTTAAATGTAGAGACACTCCGGTTCCACACCCTGAAATGAGATTTGTCGCTGAGAATTGCAGCATCAGCCGTGGTCGGTGTAAATGACTTCTGCAAAACAGCTGGTTTAACGAACCTGTCAGCATTTAAATATCTCCTGTCAACACCCCAAAGATCAACAAGTATCAGGAGCCCAAGGATGAGTATTGAATATTCCTTCTTCAGTTTTTCATACAGGAAGACAATTATGGCGCCTGCTCCAACAATAATGAAGATAAGAGACCTGAATGCATCGCTCTTCAGAAGATCTTTTCTGTCAGCAATCAGGGTCTCTTTAATCCAGTCAGGGTAGGTTGACTCATAACTGTTAAGGAACGATCCGGCAATGCCCGGGAATATAAGGAATAGCAGTAATAATCCGGCAGTTACTGAAAAAGCAATCACTAAGCCCTTTAAAAGCTTCTTCAGCGGAGTATCCGAGAAAAACAGTTCTTTAAGGGCAAGGATGCCTAATAAAGGGACACAGAATTGAGCAATCACAAGGGTAAATGTAACAGATCTGAACTTGTTGTAGCCAGGGAAGTAATCGATAAAAAGATCACTGAGAGGCATGAAATTACTCCCCCATGCCAGCATTATTGACAATGCTGTTGCAACGATAATCCACCACTTGTCACGCCCTTTGATAAGTACGATACCCAGAACGAAGAGGAACACCACAATTGCCCCAAGATAATGCGGCCCTTCAGTCCCGGGCTGGCTTCCCCAGTATTTATATGGCATATCATTCTGTGATGCTCCGTTTTTCCTCAGGATCTTGTATGTTTCGGAATCGCGGTCTACAGGATGACTCGAACCTCCCTTGAAATCCGGAATGAGCAGATTGAACGTTTCCCCAATACCATAGCTCCAACCGGTTATATAATCCTTCTTGAGTCCTGTTGTAACATTTTTCGACTCGGTAATAAGATCAGACTTTCCACGCATCGAATACTTGCCATATTCATATGTTGTATAGAGAAATGCAAAATTGATCCCGAATGAAATTATAAAAGGCAAAACCAGAATTGCAGAAGTTCTGAAAAATTTAGGTATACATTTATCCCTGATAGAAAAGATGAACTCTGATATTACAAAAATGAGAAGAATCATTATTCCGTAATAAGTCATCTGCGGATGATTGGCAAGTAGTTCCAGGGCAAGAAAAAATGCCGTTAGCAATGCCCCTTTTATCGCATCTTTCCTGTAGGCATAATATACTCCTCCGATCATCGGAGCCAGGTATGCCAGGGCAACAGCCTGGGTATTGTGCCCCGCCGCAATTACCTGAAAAAGGAACGAGGATAGGCCGTACCCAACCGCACCGGCAATGGCAAGCCATGGATTTATATCAAACATGAGCAGCAGTATGTAAAACCCAAGCATTGCCAGGAACAATACGGCAACAGGCATACCGCAAACTCTGAGCCCGGTGTCAATTTGCTTGAATAAATTACCCGGATACTTTGTCGATATCAGGTATGCAGGCATTCCGCTGAAAAGAGAATTTGTCCAGAGCGGCTCCTTTCCGTATTCCGCACGAAAATCCTGGATCTCTTTTGCATTAATTTTAGCTACCAGAGAATCATTTGCCTTCAATACCTTGCCTTCCAGCACCGGGTAGAAATATGCAAATGAAATTATTGTAAACAATACAAATGCAACGATATGAGGCAGATATGATTTAATCTTCATCTTTTATATCTTTTAACGACATTAAATTCTTCTTCAGATTTCTGATGCTGGACCATTTTCTCGTAAATCCTTTTATTGCGTCAATTTCAACCCGATCGTAAAAATTGAAAAAATAAATGACAACAGGGAATATAAATGCAAGAAAGAACTTTGCAGGGAGCCTTATTGCCAGATCCAGATCGTTCAGGAGAAGACTCGAAAAAGAAAAAAGTGCGCCTGTAACAAACAGGATAAACATCTTCCTCATTTCATAGGGGACGTAAAAGGCTTTCTGGGCGAAAACATAACAACCGGTCCAGTAAAACAATTGCGACAATAAAGTGGCAATGGCAGCCCCGGTTATATCCCATAACGGTATCAGGATAATGTTCATGATCAGGCTGAAGATGGTGGCTGCCACTACTATGCTGCCTACAATCCTGCTCTTTTTAGTTATATGAAGACCGTAGACCGTAACTTCTCTCATGTTTATAAAGAATATTGAAAGAGAAAGTATCGGAACAATCGCAATAGCTCCCCAAAAATCCTTCGACGTAGAAATTAACTTTATAATCTCCATTGAAAAAAGTGAAACGCCTACAATGGCAACCATTATTACAAGAGAAGTATATGTGAGGATCTTGGAATAAAACCTTGTATTGTCAGGTGAATCCATTTTCTTCAGAAATGTCGGCAATATTGCTAGCTTAACCGAATCAACAAGTGCCAGCTTGATCACACTTGATAGTTTTACCGCCAGGGTATAGAGAGCAACCGATCTCAGTACCGACATTGTATTGAGAGTATAGCGGTCAATGACACTCAGAAGGACAGCAGCCACTCCTGCAATGAAGAGCGGGAATCCGTAGACATTCATCTCCTTAAGAGTCTTAAAGTCGAAGAATAATTTGCAGTTCCTGACTGTATATGGGCTGAGCATTACGACAAATACCGTATTGCCAATCACCTGCGCAAGATAAATTCCCTCAATACCCATCTTCTGCACAAGGATAAAATATAGTGTCAGTACCAGGACAATTACAAGCTTTATGATATTTGTGATTGAATAGAGTGCTGACCGGGATTGCAGCCTCATTAATGAACTGATCGTGTTGTTTACAGCCTGTATTGCCATTGCAACGATCAGAAATATTATGGCCTGGGTCCAGTCAGCAGACTGGAAAAGAATTTTCGATAAGTTTCCGGACAATGGTATCAGGGCAATGCAGAGCGCTGCAGAAATAATGATCTGCGCGGTAAAAGTCATAAAGAATATCCCTTTCTGATTGTCCCGGTGCTCTTTATCCCAGTACCATCTATTGAAACTCTGTGGAAGGGAAAAAGAGAGCAATGCGAGAAGCACCAGCCCGGAGATGTCGAGCATGCCTATTATCCCGAATTCTTCAGTGGAAAAATACTTCTTATCGGTATATATAGGAATAAGGACAAGCCCTACCAGCTTGACGGCAATATTGCCAAATCCGTAGATCGCAGAATCCCTGAATGTCGACTTTATCGAGCCAATCATAAAAATCAAATAGTTAATTCATATTCCCTGTTGCGATCAGAGAACTAAAATAGTAATAAGGATAACTGATCTTCATCCCCGAAATCTTCTTCAGTTTTCTGATTACGAGTTCCATTTTACCGAGGCTTATTAAATTGGCAAATGATATCTTTTCAGGCATAAAACCTGCGCTCACAAGGACTTTTGCAACCGTATAAGGTGTGAACCAGAATCTGTGATCAGAATTGATCTCCTCCCTGTATCTCAGAAGGTTCTTCAGGTTTTTCTTGTTGTAAATATTTGGCACCGTGATGATGAACCTCTTTACGTTTTTCCCGTATTTCTCACGGAAGATCTTTAAAAATTCCACCGGATTGTCAAGATGCTCAATGATCTCGCCGAAGACTGCATAATCCCATTCTCTGGCTGATAACTCATTAAGATCATCAGTTATGATGTTCCCGCAGATCACATTATTGAAACCAAGCTCACGGGTAACAAATTCAATGCTTTCCTTATCAATATCCACACCAATGCAGGTTCGTGAATTGTCAGTTATCAGCTTATGAAGCCATTTATTGACCGCCATTTTCTCCCTGATGACCGGAATGTGATCCGAGCAGCCGATATGAATAACATCCTTTCCTTTAATAATCTCAGTAATAACCTCTTCCCTCGATCGCACTTCATATTTTGATCTCTCCAGGTTTACCACAAGGCTGTTTGTAAATTCTTCACCTCTGAGGTACTTCAATATTTTCTGATCGATCTCCATCTGTTTCAGTTGTTCTCTTTTATTGATTTTTCGAAGATACTATTTACAATTCTAATAAATTCCGGATAATTCACTGCTGCATTAAATTTCTGATTCCAGTTCGTGAAAGCCCTCTCCCTGAACTTGCGCTCCTCTTCAGGTTTCATGTTAATGAAGAGTTTTATTTTCTCAGCCAGTTCTTCAGATTTGAAGTTTACAGGAAGCAAATAACCTGTCCCCTCAGTGACAATCTCACTTACACCTCCGACATTAGTGGCGATTACAGGTATACCGAAACTCTGGGCTTCCATTATGCTTACTGGAACGCCTTCTGTTGAACTTGTATTAAGAAAAAGATGGATTTCATTTGTGGTGTAGAACTCCAGTATCTCCTTATTTGGTAAATAACCTCTGAACTCATATTTAACTTTATTATTCTTCCCCAATAATCCGGAAGCCATATTTTCAAGATCTTCCCTTACCATGCCATCTCCGAAATGGATCCATCTTATTTCCCTGAGGGATTCCAATAAACTCAGCGCATTGATTATCAAGTCTATTCTTTTTATTTTAATTACATTGGAACAGGATACAATCGTAAAAGGTCCATTGCCAGTACGTTCTGTTCTTAAATATTCTGGTCCCAAAACGCCAAGCCTTGACAGTTTTAATTTGGATTTTCCGCCCCCGGTCTTCAGAGAGAAATATTTTTCCCCGTGTTCAGAGATAAAGAAGATGGCATCAAGTCTTTCTGCCATATGTTTCATCATTGGATGATAAAATATATCCGTTTTTTCTTCATAAAGATCGCTGCCATGAGCCCTTGAAATTCTTATACTTTTATTGTAATTGATCATACCAAGGGCATATGCGCCAATATTAAGCCAATATGAATAAAAGACAACTTCAGAAAAGACCCCGATCTCCTTCAATCTTGATTCTATGAAAACTTTTAACTGTAGCGCTTTAATAATCTTCTTCAACAGGATTAATTTGCGCTGTACTGAAAGAGACATTCCGCTGTTGTTACGAAAAGCTGTCTCTTCTCTGTAGATTGTGTTTATAATGGATAAATGCCCCAGAAAAAGAATTGGAAGATGTAAATACCCTGACAGTGAAGTGGTTGTTCTGTATTTATACAGGATAACATGCTCCGGTATACTTCTTTTCTGATCGGAGGTTTCATTAAGTGAAATGATTATTGTTCTTTCAAATGCCTTGAATAAGAATGGGAATTCCGTATCGAGAAATGACTCTCTTGTTCCAAATGGAAAATTTGCACTGATCAAAACGAGAGTTCTCATGCTATGTTCCGGAATTAAACTATTTCTTTCTCAAGTAATGAATAAGCAGCTGTAAGCCTTGATTTATCAATATCCCAGTTATATTTCGAAAGCACAGCTCTTCTTCCGTTTTCACCTTTTTGTTCCAGCAAGGACCTGTTATCCATCAGTTTTTCCAGCAATGCCGCAAGTTCTCCGGGGGAATCATTCCTGTAAGTAAACCCGGCATCAGTTTCAGCCAGAATTCTTTTTAAAGAGATACAGTCACTTGCTATTACAGGTTTCTTAAGGAACATGTACTGGTAAAGCTTATTGGGACTTGAAGCATCATTATTTTCAGTCCTTAAATGAGGAATGATAGCCGCATCTGCTTCAGCCAGGAGTTCCATCATTTCTTTAAAAGGCTTTTGCCCCGCGAATTTTACCTGTGAATCAATTTCAAGGGATGAAGCAAGGTTTTCAAGTTCAGTTTTGTAACTCCCTGATCCTAAGACATGAAACCAGACAATGATATCACTTTTCTTTAAAAGATGAATTGCCTCCAGGACAACCTGAAGTCCGCGGTGCCTGTTGATCCCCCCTCCATAAAAAATCACAAAATCCTTGTTTCTTTTTTTCGCACCAGGGATAGTTATTTTATTAATATCAATGGTATTGGACACAATACATATCTTTTCTTTTTTAATGCCAAGAGATGCGATCCGGTCCTTAGCCTCTTCAATAATAGTAATAACCATATCAGCTTCAGGTAAAATCTGTTTTTCGTAGCTTATCCACTGGCTGTTTGAAGAAAGAAGTCTGCCTAAAAGGGTTTGAGTATGAGGTGCGTATTTAAGAAGTGCAGGCCAATTCTCATGAAGGTCAATTATCAGTTTTAAATCGAACTTTAGCTTTACTTCAACGCCTATCCTGCTTAACGGTAAGTCGTGAATATGAATAACATCAAAATTCTCTTTTCTTAATATAGAAAAAACAAATTTTCTCCAGAACCGGAAATATATAGGAAACTTAAGAGAGCCAATACTACTTTTATAAATGAAAGTGCTAATAGGTTTACGGTGGATTACAGCTTTATTCCAATGTTCGTGCGGGAAGGAATTCTTTCTTGTAGAACATGCGAGATGCACCACATGCCCTGCTGATACAAGGGCATTCATCTCGTTCTCCACCCTCAGATCAGGGGGGAACTCAGATTCCAGAACCATTAATATTTTCATTAACTTTTCTTCAACTTTCAGGAGGGATATTAAAATCCATACCTGTTATCAAAATTAATTAAATCCTCCGGAATGTGAAGGATTATTTATTTTACAATAAATTGAATATATTTGACAATACATCATGCTTTATTAGCAATCAATTCTCTGGGTTTTGTTTTCAATGCCAGTCATTATGAAGAAAAATGATTTCTATATTCAGATAAATAAGGACCTCGAGTTAGGAGAAAAACAAGTAAGTGAAAAGACTCCTTTGAACCTGTCTTCCATTCAGATACTTGCAGTAATTGCATTTGCTGATGATAAATTCAGAAAAAGGATTAAAATCGCAGACCTTAAAAATGTAAAATCAATCTCCGGCCTGATGACGATAATAGGTATGGAAAACTTCACAGATTGAAAACAGCTGTCATGAAAAATAATCCTTTCGATCTTAAAGACAAGAATATAATAATCACCGGCGCTTCTTCCGGGATCGGCCGCCAATGTGCTGTTTCTTTGAGCGAAATGGGAGCCAGGATAGTTCTTCTTGCAAGGAGGGAAGATAAGCTTAAGGAAACGATCAGTCTCATGAGTAAAGGTGATCACCTTTATCGCACAATTGATCTTACTGATTTTGGCCGGCTCGAATCATTGGTTTCCGCAATTGTTAAAGAAACCGGGAAGATAGATGGATTGATACATTGCGCCGGAATGGAAATTACGCTGCCGCTGAACATGATCAACGCCAGATCTTATGATGAGATTTTTTCGATCAACCTTTATTCTGCCCTTGAGCTTATTAAAGTTATTATTGGCAATAAATATTATTCCCCGGGAGCAAGTATTGTTTTAATATCGTCGATAACTTCAATAATCGGGAATACATGTCTTTCTCTTTACTCGGCAACAAAAGGTGCAGTTGTATCTGCAGTGAGGTCATTAGCGATTGAGCTCGCTGGTAAGAATATCAGGATTAATACTGTTTCACCGGGAATGGTTAAATCAGAAATGTTCGATAATTTATATGATAGGATAAGTCCTGAACAAATTGATAAGATTATTTCAGAATATCCTCTGGGAATCGGCTCTCCGGAAGATGTTGCCAATGCCTGTATCTATCTTCTTTCCGACGCTTCACGATGGGTGACAGGCACTAATCTTATTGTCGACGGAGGCTTTACAGCAAGATAATTTACAATCCCTGACAATCAATTATACAGAATATATAGTTTTACCCTCTCTGGCAAGTGATGTCATAATATCGAATAGTTTTTTAGAGTCTGCAGAGAAAAACGAGACTCCCTTATATCTGAAAAGCCGGCAGACGTCTTCCTTGATATATTTCCTTACAAATTTTTTAACATTCCTGTGACCAATATCTCTTGAAGCTACAAGTGTGAGAACTGTCAGTCTGTTATTATTATTGTCAATTACTTTGCATTCATATTTTTTATCCAGTCGCGTTCTGACGGGAAACTCTTCCTTCATGACATCCTCAACACTATGGACAAAGCTGAGTCGATCCACACTTATCCCCAAACCTACTATTAGACCGTTATAGCGGGTAATTTCAAAAAAAGGACTTTTTTCACCACACGGATAGATTGTTTCATGATGATGAATGGTCAGCTCCCTTGCTAATTTGCCAATGGCCACAACAGAATTTGTCGGATGCAAACTGCGGAATGCATCATCTTCCTGCCTCGCTATTTCGGGAAGAATGCCTCTTACCGTAACGCTGTGCTTTACATCAAATACAGCCTCGGGATTTTCCAGATATTCCTCGGCTCTGATTTTAATATGACTGCATGGGAATATGAGTGTTCCTTCTGATCCAACAATTTCCCTGAGCATTGGCAAAATATCTAAATAAGAGAAGCCCAGAAACATCTTATCAACTGAACTGTGGATGAAAACAACAGATCCGCTTTTTATCCCTAATTCACTGGTCAGCAAATTTCTGAATTCATCTTCTGTAATGCGCGGATGCAGCCTCTCAAGAAGGGTATTATAAATCTTCCTTAACTTAAGAAATGATGACTTTGGTAATTTCTTTTTTAAAGTATATATGATCTCAGCTGCCATGGAGGTAATTTTGATCCAGGTCGTGGTATCCGCAAATTTCGACAGATCCCTTGTATTTCTCTTCAATGAGGTCTAAAAATTTACACATCTGATTCAAATGGTACGGTCCGAGTGACTTTGGATGTGAATTAAGGCAAAGGGCTATCTCTTCCTGGTCACCATAGATCTTAAACTGATAACTTAGAATCGCATCCAGTACTGAAATGTTTTGATGAAGATGATCGAAACTTAATACCAGTGGTGAATAGATTAGAGATTTTATCCGGCTGGCCATATCAGTCTTATGGCCAGTATGACCAGTGCCAAAATTATTGTATTTCAACTTTTTATACAGATTTTTATTTCTGGTTTTGTTATAGATCCTATTTAATCTGAAATAAATTCCAGCGGGCATGCTGGCGATTGGAATTTCTAAGATCCCATTTTCAGCTATGGCATTCAAAGGACCTTCAAGGGGAATTATCCAGTTGGAATTATCCGGCATCCTTCTGAAATCTTCTTCCTGAATGTTGCTCTTGAAGTAATAGCCTTTTATTATTGAGCTGTCGAAGCGAATCCCGTTTTCGTAAAGATTTTTTAATATAATATCAGTGCATGGCTGAAGATTGTACCCTCCGCCACGGTAAGCAATGCATTTAAAATCTCCGTGCCCGTTGCAAATCTCATTTAATTCATTAATACCCGAATTTAAAATTCCATTTATGTCGAAAGGTGGTTTTTCATTCCTGAATTTGCTGAGTATTTTCCATTCAGATGGATAAAACCTTCCATCTTCATATCTGGAATTTACCCAATGGGGATGAATGTGCAACTGTACTTCATGTTTTAAATTAAGAGTTTTTTGAAGCTGTTCTTTAAATGGCAGGTAGAATCCGTTATAATCCCATCTTTTAAAAAAAACAGCACTTAATATGTCTGCAAAAAAAACAATTTTAATTTTTCTTTCTGTTGCAAGTCTTACAATGGCTTCAGCTGGTTCAAATAATCCTTTTGAATATGATGTGCATCCCCCCAGAGGTAACTCATAATCGAAAGTAAGGATTAATCTGATTTTGGTCATTTTGTTGACAGTTACGGATCAATTCAAATTTTAATGATTGTTGCACCCCATGAGTATCCGACTCCGAATCCGGCCAGAAGAATTTTATCTCCTTTTTTAATAATACCTTTTTCTAAACAATCATTCAAGGCGATAGGGATTGTTGCAGAAACAGTGTTCCCGGTTTCCTCCATATTCTGATAAAATTTCTCTTGTGGAATGTTCAGCCTTTTTCTAAGATAATCAAGCATATACTTATTAGCCTGATGAAAAATCACATAATCAATTTTGTCCAGGGTGGTGTTGTTCTTTTCAAGAGTTTTGTCAATTAGTGACGGTATCCTGTCAATGGTGAAATCAAATATCTCAGGTCCGTTCATATAAATGCAGTTATTGTTGCGGAGGTTATTGTTCTCATCTTTGTAATCCTCTTCCTGCAGATTATATTTATTGCGAAGGCCTCCATTAGGGACAATAAGATTATCTTTTCCCTTACCGTCAGTCCCGAGTTCAAAGTCAAATATTTTCTCTTTATCACATTGGGAAATGATTATTGCTGCAGCTCCATCTCCAAAAATGCTGCGATTGCTTTTATCCTTCGGATGAATATGTTTTGTATAGGTTTCTGAAAGGATGAGAAGCACATTTTTCGCAAGGTTGATCTGTATAAGTCCTTTTGAAACTGCAAGTCCGTAAATAAAACCTGAACAGCCAAGGTTAAAGTCAAAAGCACCGATATTTGTTCGAAGGCTAAGTTTGTCCTGAATAATGCAGGCTGAAGTGGGCAGGTAATAATCAGGACTTTGGGTACACAAGATGACAAAATCTATCAGGTTTCTGTCAAATCCGGTCAATACCTTCCCGCCGGCGTTTACAGCCAGGTCAAGCGCAGTTTCATTATCTGAAACAAAATGCCTTTGCCTGATCCCGATTTTTTCTAAGATAGAGTCGCTTTTCCATTCCGGGAACAACGACGATAATTGATCATTCGTCAGAATATTTTCCGGTAAATGAATAGCAATTTTATTAATGAAACAGGCCATCGTATTAGTTTTAATTAAACGTCAAAAAAAAAAATTATGCGTGTTGAAATAATTCAGTAAGTTTCTTAATGTCAATGTAAGTCACACCTCCGTTTTCTGCGCATGTCCTGTCACTCTTCCTGTCTCCGATAAAAATAGTCTCCTGTTTGTCGGTACCGGTTATCCTCAAAATGTAAAAAACACCGCCGGGAGCCGGTTTAGGTTCAATCTCATCGGCATAAACGAACCTGATATGCTCCTCAAGCCCATTCCATTTGATATTTCTTATTTTATTCTTCTGCTGGTCAACATTACCGTTTGTAAGAATGAATATGCTCTTCTTTTTACTTACGATTGATTGTAAAATCTCAAACACCGGATTATATATTTCAAGAGATTTTTCGGGTTTGAAACTCCGCAAAATATTCAGGCAATCGGTCATATGGGTATTATCAAGTCCGACAGTCTCAAGAAATTTATCAAACAATTTTTCCCTGCCCTCTTTTAAATATAAATCCGTCAGAATTTTGTAAAGCCCGTCTTTATCATAATCCGGAAGGATCCCTGCAAATTTACTGGCAATTGTCATATAGGCCTGAAGCAGATATTCCTCTTCATTATAGATTGTATTGTCCAGATCGAAGATGAACAGAGAATAGTTATACAGATCAGAAATCGACTTTATTGCCATTTATATCCAGAAAAAGTTCATCCCAGTAGCGTATCATTTTAAGGCCCCAATTTATTTCCGGGGGCACAGGTTTTTCTCCAACACCTATTTTAACAGCCTCATAAACCATATTTTCTCCGGCGGCAGTGCACAGTACAATTGTACCCTGCACCCTTGGATTTGACTCTATGACTTTGGGAATACCGTTTCCATCCCTTTTAAATTGAAGTCCGATATTGCCATTAAGTTTCAAGCCCTCAACAATCATCCTTGAATAACCGATTATCTCCCTCTCTTCAATCACTGTCCCCACAAAGCTGATCCCCATCTTTATGTGATCACGGCTTCTGGGGATTGCAGATATGAATTTCCCGTTATCCACAAGCACATCCACACTGTATTCATCACCCGGGAGATATTCCATCACAATAAGTTCGGGAAATTCCTTGCCTCCCACGCAAATTGAAACAAATTCATCAAATGAAATATAAACATTGTTAGGCTTTTCATTCATCAGCGAAAAGAGCCTGTCCTGGCCGTCTTCAATTATCCTGAATCCCCTCAGCCCGTTTGAAACAGGAGGCTTGAAACAGATTTTTTTCCCGGGATAACCAAGTTCCCGGGCTGCAGTGCGGAATTCATCAAGGGAATGCACAAGGTTAAAATCCGGAACAGGGATATTGTTTTCCCTGCAGAATTTCATCAGGAGATACTTGTTGTTCGCGGTCTCAAGAGGTCGCGGATCAGAAACTGAAATGTAAATTCCGGACTTGAAGAATTTTTCCTTATTTCTTGCGAAAACAAGCAATTCTCTTGTAACCAGGGGTATTATGACATCGACTTTTTCAGCAACACAGATGTCAAGGACCTTCTCAATAAAATCCGGCGATTCGGCGATTGGTATCTGGAAGACCTTGTCAAGCAATCCCGCCCCGACTGAATTACCGGGGTTGGCATCTCCTCCGATAACCGCGATCTTCCTCTCTGTCACCTTCCTGAGAGATTTGATAATTCCGGGGGCGCCGGGCGCTCCGGCGCCGGTAATGAAGACCTTTATGCTTTTCAGTTTTTTCATTTCAGATTACCCACCTTATCACTTCAAATGCTTCGGCATATTCGGCGCCAATTTGTACGCCCCTTGTTCTGGCAAGTGATCTTACAAAGTCGGGAGAAACATAATCACGTCCTTTTTGTGATTTGTAGTTCTTCAGGGCATTTATTTTGTTCTCCAGATGATGTTCTTCGAGTCTGATGAAGCAGGTGGTGTTGAAGGTAAGATTATTCCAGATCAGCTCATAACCAAGAATAGAGGTTGTCTTGAAAGCTCTAAGCCCTTCCTGTGCAACTGTCAGATGATCCTGATGAATATCATTCAGGCTTGGCATCAGGACAAGATCAAAATGAACCTTGTTTTTCAGCTTAATAAGATCCTCAAGGATCTCCTGCCTGAAGTAATTCAGTTTCCGGACCTGGTAATCATAAATGATCAGGTTCTTCTGGTCAATGCCAAGCTGACGGGTTGCTTTCTTTACTTCCGTTTTCAGAATATCCCTGGGCATCCCTTTTGGAACAGAATCTTTTGCAGTGGAAAAGGCCGCATAGTAAACTTTAGCCTTTTTCTCAAGAAAATAGCTGATAGCGCCTCCGGCCCCTAGTTCTCCATCGTCGGTGTGAGGAGCAAGCACCAGGATATTATTTAGTTTAGCTGTTATCATTGTCTGTTGAATATTTGACGTCTCCCAAATTTCGCGAAGATTTTTAACATATCATAATGCCACGGCATTTTGAAGTCTTCTTACTCCAGCAGGCGGGCGATTTTCAGGGCAAGATTTCTTCTTGAAAACTCAACAGGAGTCATCCTTGTTGATGAAGAGATTTTCTGTGCAGAGCTTTTCAGGAAGCTGGATATGCCCTGGATATCATCGTAATCAAAGCATTTCCCAAATCCGCCATTGTCGAGTATGTTTGCCGTATCTCCATCAACGGGACCAAGGCACAATATGGGTTTGCCCGATGCAATATATTCAAACAGCTTGCCCGGAAGAAAGCTTCTGTTTCCGGGGTCTTTGGATATGGAATGAATTTAAGGCGCCCATTTCCAAGAGTGAATATAAAATGCTGCTTAAGTACATCAGAAATATGACCAGTGAATTTTATTGAAATATCTGTTCCCTGTTTAATTGCCTCCTGCACGGCATTGACAAATCCTTCAACCGGATACGATTCTGAAATTGTCCCGGTATAGGAGATCGTGAATTTTTCGGGAACGGACACGGTTACATTATCAAAATCGCTTTCATCATACCCATTATGAACTATCCTTATCTTTTCACCGGTGCCGGGAACCTTCGATTCAAAATACCTGCCAAGTGACGGTCCGACAGTAGTTATTATATCAGCATTCCTGAGTACAGCTTTTTCGTAGCTGAGGTCTATCTTCCTTGAAATAAAAGTAGGGTAGAAGAGGTCATAATAATATATGTCAGTCCAGGGATCACGAAGGTCAGCTATCCATTTTATCTCCGGAAATTTTTTCTTCAGCTTCAATCCGATTAGCTGTGTTGAATGAGGAGGACTTGTAGTAATAATATGCTTTATACCTTCCTGTCCGATCAGCCCACATGCTTTCCTGAATGCATGCCTGTTCCATCCTTTTCGGGGATCAGGGATGAAGAAATTGCCTCTGATGAATCGGGATATCTTTCCTTTTGGTGAATCATCCTTATTTGTTGCGAATCCGGCTGAAGGCACTTTGGATTTGTCGCTCCTGTATAACCTGAACCAGTCGGTGGCTTTAGTACGGTAAACCAGTGTGTTTTCCGGCACATCCTTCTCCAGCGAAACATCAAGTGCAGGATATGCGGCATATTCCGGATCTATTGTCAATATTATCGGCTGCCATCCTGCTTCTGGCAAATACTTGGAGAATTTAAGCCATCGCTGAACACCGGCACCTCCGCTTGGCGGCCAGTACTATTAATACCTTATTCATCCTAAAGCTTCTTGAGGAGAGTGCCAATACTTACTTTTTCGAATATTATGTCTTTTAATTGCGAAATATTAACTCTTTCCTGTTCCATCGAATCACGATATCTGATAGTAACAGTGTTGTCTTCAATTGTCTGATGATCAATGGTTATGCAATATGGAGTACCGATGGCATCC
>JALONV010000111.1 GCA_025454755.1 Bacteroidales bacterium
ATTGCACTGAATCCGGATCTCAGAGCAGAAAAACAATGGTCAACAAGAAAGCCCTGCTCTTTGCCGGTAAGCTTTGCCATATCAGTCTGTGTAAGAATTCTCAGGAAAGAACGCTGTGTGCTCTCATTGTCAATCTTATCAAGCACTTCGATTATCCGGGGAACAAGGTCAATAAACATCTCCGGGTATTTATCACACACTTTTGAAAGCGCCCATGAAGAATGAAACGCGAGTTTCTTATCATCAGATAATGAGTAACTGAATAGTTTCCTGAATATTGCTGGATTCTCAACAGCTGACCTGGCAATCCATTCCACCTCTTTTGTTCCCATTGTGGCGTTGATCATTTCCCTGAACTCAGCATCTTCCGCGGCTTCATCTGCAGATGAAGGTACTGTTGCAGCTCCGGCTTCCTTAATATCAATGGTTTTCAGATAGTTATCAGCAACAATGAGATCTGCCTCCGAGAAATCAAGGTTTTTGAGAGAGACCGGATCCATCCATTTAAAAGCCACATGTTCAGTCAGCAGAGGCAGATCATCGAGTGTATCGCACACGAACGGGATCAGAAGGATATGCTTCCTTCCATAATCAAAATCGACATCAGCAAGCCTGCTGCATATGACAATGTCTATCGATAGTTCCTCTTTTATTTCACGGATAATGCATTCCTCTTCCGACTCTCTTTCCTTCAACTTTCCACCCGGGAATTCCCATTTGTAAGGATGATCGGTCTTCTCACCCCTCTGGACAGCAAGCACTTCATTATCTTCATTTCTGATTATGGCACACGTTACTCTGATCATCGAATCTCAGGTTAGAAGATCCTCATAGAGAGGTATCACAAGGAGGAATTCATATTTATTATTTTCAACATCAATCCTGCAGGCATAATGATCCATTCCATTGGTCACGATCAGGTAGGGCACCCTGAATCCCATATTGTAACAGACAATCTGGTCAAAAACCTTATCGTCAAGGGAGATATCAGGAGATTTACATTCGACGATCATGACCGGTTTCCCGGCTCTGTCATGTACCAGTATATCAACACGTTTCTTAAGGTTGTTATACTTCGACATCACTTCAACGGCAATGAGTCCGGCAGGATATTTTCCTTCGCGGATCAGGTACTGGACAAAATTCTGCCTGACCCATTCCTCGGGAGTAAGTCTTACAAACTTTTTCCGGATCTGGTCAAGGATCATCTCCTCACCTTCCTTACCGGTGATCCGGAATGAATATTCGGGCAGATTTAGCTGTTTCAACTTTGTTTTGTACTTTTGAAAGCAAATATATTGAGTTATATGAAAACCAAAGAAGAAATTGTCAATAACTGGCTTCCAAGATATACAGGCAAACCACTTAAAAGCTTTGGTAAGTTTTTCCTTCTTACCAATTATCTGTACTATGTAGAGTTGTTCGCGAGATGGAACAAAGTGCAGGTGGAGGGAAAAGATAAGAACATGCAGAGCGCAACAGCAGATGGTATAACAATTATTAACTTCGGGATGGGTAGTCCGAATGCTGCAACTGTTATGGACCTGGTAAGTGCTGTAAGTCCAACTGCTGTATTATTTCTCGGAAAATGCGGCGGGCTGAAGAAGAAGAACAAGCTTGGTGATCTGATCCTCCCCATTGCAGCAATCCGCAGTGACGGTACATCCAATGATTACCTTCCAAATGAAGTCCCTGCTCTGCCGGCATTTAAGCTTCAAAGCGCCATTTCGGCAACAATAACCAGGTATAATCTTGAATATTACACCGGGACAGTTTATACAACTAACAGAAGGGTTTGGGAGTTTGATGAAAGATTTAAGAAGTACCTGGTAAAAACCCGCGCAATGGCGATCGATATGGAAACAGCAACAATTTTTACTGTCGGTTTCGCCAATGAGATACCAACGGGCGCCCTCCTGCTGGTATCAGATCAGCCGATGATATCAACAGGTATAAAGACAGTGGCAAGCGACAAGAAAGTAACCGATAAATATGTCGAAACTCACCTTAAAATCGGTATTGATTCTCTGAGAGAAATAAAGGATAATGGCATTTCAGTCAAACACCTGAGGTTTTAGAATGGCCGTAACTTACGAGGAAATAATCTCCGATCTTAAAAAGAGGATCTTCAAGCCTGTGTATTTTCTTGCCGGGGAAGAACCATATTACATTGACCTTATAACAGATTACATCGAAGAGCATGTGCTGGAGGAAGCCGAGAAGTCGTTCAATCAGGTTGTTTTTTATGGCGAAGAGACAACTATAACCACAATTATTGAGACATCCAGGAGGTTTCCCATGATGTCTACACACCAGGTTGTGATAGTGAAGGAAGCACAGTCACTCAGGAAGATTGAGGACATACTTATCTATATTGAAAAACCCCTTCTTTCAACAATACTGGTAATCAATTATAAATACAAGGTACTGGACAAGAGAACAAAACTTTTCAAACTGCTTGACAGCCAGGGTCTCTATTACGAATCTGCGAGGCTTCGGGATTACCAGGTGCCTGCCTGGATAGAAAGATATCTGATGGCCAAGGGAATAAAGACCGAAACGGGAGCATGCGAAATGCTTACAGAGTTCCTGGGAACTGACCTTCATAAAATAGTGAATGAGCTAACCAAGCTTATTATTACACTTCCTGCCACAAAACCTCTTATTACTGCTTCACTGATAGAAAGAAACATCGGGATCAGCAAGGATTACAACAATTTTGAGCTGCAAAAAGCCATCGGTGAAAAGAATATCCTGAAAGCCAATATGATCGTTCACCACTTTGCGAATAATCCCAAAGACAATCCGATAACGTTATCAATTGCTTCGCTTTTTTCTTATTTTACAAAGATCCTCACCTATCATTATCTGACTGACAAGTCGAAAAATAATGTGGCTGCAGTATTGAAAGTGAATCCATATTTTGTCAGGGATTATGAATTGGCAGCATCAAAGTATAACGTGACCAGGACAATTCAGATAATCAGTCTGCTCCGTACTTACGACATGAAATCGAAGGGTTTCGGAGATGTAAGCAGCGAGCCGGGGGATCTTCTCAAAGAGCTGGTGTTTAAAATTCTGCATGCATAAATTAACCACGGATTTCACGGAGGGTCACGGAGAAGGCACGGAGTAAAATCCGTGTAAATCCGTGTTATCCGTGGTGAAATAAGGATTTTAGTTCATATCCGGAGATTCCGGAAAGTCGGCCCACATCCGGTACCTGTTCTTCATGCCCCTGAGAACCTTTTTCCAGGTATTATCGACCTTGTTGTTCAGAACAATGTCTGTTTTTATTTTCGCTATCACCCATGAATTCTCCTTAAGTTCCCTCTCAAGCTGTCCGGCCGACCATCCCGAATATCCGAGGAAAAACCTGATCTGCGTTCTGGTGATCTTGTTTTTTTCGATCATCTCGCGGATAAAGTCGATATCCCCTCCCCAGAAAATATTTTCATTTACCCATACGCTCCTGGGTATCTGGTCGCCCAGGTTGTGAAGGTAATGCAGAGTGTCGGGAGCTACAGGACCTCCCATGCTGAGATACTCTTTACACTTGTCGAAACCTGAGATGGCATCACAAACCTTAATGTCGAGCTTTTTGTTGAGTATGAACCCAACCGAACCGTCGCTGGTATGATCAGCAAGGTATACGATTGTCCTGTTAAAGAAAGTATCGGGCAGAAAAGGTTCGGAAATCAGGATCTTTCCCTTTTCCGGGATCTTGTCTTCAGGCAGGATCGTAAAAAAATCGAGTTCGGGATCCATATACTTCATATCATGCCAAGTTACATATTTTAACAATAAATATGTTAAAATAGCTACTTGCCTTAAAATGATAAAATTATTGAAAAATTATCCACAAATGATAAAGCATATCAATAATTCGATATTAATGATCCTGAATATAATTTAAAAGTGTAGATTTCAGAATTTTGCCGGTACTGCCTCCCTCATCATATCATATGCTGCATCGAAAATATCTTCAGCGCTGGGCTTCGAAAAATAGTCGCCATCGGTTGTGTATGCGGGGCGATGTTCTTTGCCTGTGAGCGTTTTAGGCGGCGAATCGAGATAATGCCATCCTCCTTGTTTTTCGAGCACCTGCTGCATCATAAAAGCAGTCGTTCCTCCGGGAACATCTTCGTCAAGGAAGAGTATCCTGTTTGTTTTTTTCAGTGAATCTACAATGATCCCATTTCTGTCGAACGGCACAAGTGTCTGAACATCTATAAGTTCCGCATATATCCCATGCAATTCAAGCTGTTTCACAGCCTCAGCAGCTATCCTTACTGTTGAGCCATAGGTAATAATCGTCAGATCTGTACCTGTGTTCATTATTTCAGGCACGCCGAGAGGTATTTTATATTCACCGATATTATCAGGCATTCGTTCCTTAAGCCTGTATCCGTTAAGGGGTTCGATAACAACTGCAGGATCATTTCCTTCCAGCAGCGTGTTGTAGAATCCGGCTGCCCTTGTCATGTCACGCGGAGCACACACATAAACACCGCGAACAGAGTTTATGAGCATGCTCATCGGAGAACCTGAATGCCAGATACCTTCAAGCCTGTGGCCGCGTGTGGATATGATAAGAGGAGCTGCCATTCTTCCGGCAGTCCGATAGTGTGTTGTTGCAAGATCATCGCTGAGAATCTGGAGGGCATACATGAGATAATCCAGATACTGAATCTCAGCGATAGGCCTCATTCCCCTGAGAGCCAGACCAATACCCTGTCCGAGGATAGTGGCTTCCCTTATTCCTGTATCGGTGATCCTCAGTTCTCCGTACTTTTTCTGCAATCCCTCGAGCGATTGGTTCACACCACCAATGTGACCGGTATCCTCACCGAAAGTGACCAGCAATGGATATTTGGCAAAGAGCTTATCATAATTATCCCTCAATATCTGCCTTCCGGGCACCTCCGGTGAATTTGCGGAATAAAATGGGGCAACAGGTATTATGTTCAGGACCGAAGATTGAGTTTCATTATACAGAAATGAATTATAGCTAAAGGCTGCATCGGCATAATTGCGTCTGAGCCAGCCATGTAGCTCTTCCTTAAGGTTGTCAGATTTTTCGCATGATTCGCATACATTCCTGAGTATCTTGCGCGCCGCCATAAAATTATCCTTCCGGATAGGTGCTGCGACTTTGACAAGATCTTCAGTTATATTATCAACTGTTGATTCCTTAGTTTCTTCTGCACACCGGCATTTGCGGTCACTGATGATCTTTACCAATGCATCACGCTCTACTCTGACAGGATTCTGAAACATTTCCCAGCCCTTTTTGCGCGACTGCTTTGCTTCTTCTTCAGCCCCGGCTGCAAGTGAATCGAGTTCGCCCGCTGTCGCAATCTTCTGATCTATAATCCATTCCCTCAACTTACGGATTGGATCAAACTCTTCTTCCCATTTCAGCCTCTCCTCGCTCTTATACCGTTCATGAGAACCTGAGGTTGAATGGCCAAGAGGCTGAGTGACTTCTTCTATATGGAAAAGAACGGGCACATGATCTCTCCTGCAGATCTCAATCCCTTCTTCATATAGCTTAACAAGTCCGGCATAATCCCAGCCTTTTCCTATGAAGATTTTATAACCAGGTCTGCCTGGTTCCTCTTCAAAGCCTTTCAGTATGTCTGAAATGCTGCCTTTTGTGGTCTGATATTCTTTAGGAACTGAAATACCATATCCGTCATCATAAACTGAATTTATGAAGTTCACTGTTCTGGCGGAACAGCTTTGAAGCATAAGCCAGTCCAAGCAACCTTGGCATCTGCCCTGCAGTGGGAGATATATCTGATGAAGAATTCTTCTGTTTTGTAAGATCGCGCCATGTTCCATCCTTATTAATATTAGGGGTGGAAAAATGATTATTGAAAACTCTTCCTCCGCTGCCCGGATTTATTTCCCTGTCCGTATTTCCA
>JALONV010000112.1 GCA_025454755.1 Bacteroidales bacterium
TCAGTTTCATATCTCCCGTTGATCATTTTAACAGCAGTGACTGTATCTTCAATGCTGAAATTATCCAGCATTATCCGGTTGACACCGCCATTCTCCATAATAGTTTTCACATCATCCAGATTCCTGGCCTCTATTTCTATCTTGAGTTTTCTGTCGTTCTTTTTAAGATACTCCCTTGTTTTTTGTATAGCCTTTTCAATGCCCCCGGAGTATGTGATATGATTATCCTTAAGCATTATCATATCAAAAAGTCCCATTCTGTGATTTAATCCGCCACCTATCCTGACGGCCTCCTTTTCGAGGAACCTGAGTCCGGGAGTTGTTTTCCTGGTATCGAGCACTTTGGTTTGCAGTCCATGTAAACGGCTGACATACTGGTTGGTGCTAGTTGCGATACCGCTCATTCTTTGCATTATATTGAGAACAAGCCGTTCCGACTTAAGTATGGATTGCTGACGTCCTGAGACATGGAAAGCAATATCTCCGGGATTGACTTTTTTCCCGTCCTGGATGTGGATTTCACAGGTAAGTTCTTTATCGATAGCTGTGAAAACTTCCCTGGCGACATTTACTCCTGCAAGTATTCCTTCTTCTTTTATCAGCAGTTTTGCTTTGCCATTTGCTTCCCATGGGATGCAGGCAAGGGATGAATGGTCTCCATCACCAAGGTCTTCACCAATGCTCCTGAGAATGAACTCCCTGAGAACCCTATTTTCCATTTTCAAGATCGATACGGATCAGGTGTATCAGCAATTCCTGATCGACTTTTTTCATGAGGAAATAAACCCTGAAATCACCTTTTTCTGTCTTCAAATTACCAATAGCGTACTGCACGTCATTCTTAACGCCCTGATAACGGATGACGAAATCCTTTGTGGGATGGGATGCAAAAAAATCCTTAAGGATGGCTTCAGCTACGTTTTTCTTGTAGAAATCCTCCTTTTCAGGAAGAAGCAGCTCAACAGTCGGATTGAGATATTTGGACAATTCAGCAGCATTCCCTGCCTTGAAGGCAACGGAAATTTCAGCAGGGATCCTTGCCTGCTCCTGTTCTGACAGGCTGAAACCACTGATCAGAAAAACTAATGCCGTAAAAATATTTATTATGTTCATTGGCTATTTTTTTATTGCCGGATCAGGATTATCACCACACAAATTTAACATAATTCATTTAAGAAAACCGCCGCGATTCCCAATATAATTATAATTGCATGAACACATTATTAATTATACTTTTGTAATTATCCCGGTACAGATATTTTATTCACAAAAGTCGCGCCAATATTTATGAAGATAGCCATATTGCAGACAGGAAAAACAACTGAGAAGCATATAGCAGAAGGTGTTGAGATCTATTCCGCGCGATTGAAAAAATATTGCAGTTTTGAGATCATTACAATCCCTGACCTGAAGGATACTAAAAACATGCCGGTGAAGGAACAGAAGGCAAGGGAAGGTAAAAAGATCCTTCAATCTATCGGGAAGGACGATTTTATCGTTCTGCTTGATGAGAGGGGAAAAGAAGCAGGAACAGTGGACTTTGCGGCATGGATTAAAGGCAAGTCACAAATGCAGGGGAAACGACTTTTATTCATAATTGGCGGACCATGGGGATTTTCAGAGGAGGTGAACAGAATAGCTGATTTCAAACTTGCGCTTTCAAAGATGACATTTCCTCACCAGCTGGTACGATTATTGTTCGTTGAACAGCTTTACAGGGCATTTACAATAATAAGAGGTGAACCTTATCACCATGAGTAGGACATAAAGATAGATTATGGAAAAATCCCGGAGAATCTGGTTCCTCCTTATTCTGGCTGTTGGTCTTCTTTTGCTGGCACTGGTCAGCGAATCTTTATACTTCGGTGATTACGAATATAATTACAGGACCAGACGTTTCAACAGGATATTGCATGAAAAGGAAGGAATCATGGGAAAGTGCCTCAGCGACCTGGAACCTGTCATTGCCCGGGATGATCATCACGGATCAGTAACAGAAAACAATCTCTTTTCCATTGCTGAGGAAAATGAGATTACCATTCTGGAATATCTCGATAATAAATTGCATTACTGGTCGGACAATGCTTTCGATGTTCCCCGGTTCATTGAAGATTCTACATTTGCCAGGCCTGTTATGTTCATGCAAAATGGCTGGTTTGTGCCAGAGACAATTAAGGCTGGTAACGAGGTTGTTGTCGGTCTTTTGAGGATAAGGACAGATTATGAATTTGAAAATGAAATTATCAGGAACGGATTCGTCAGGGATTTCAGGATCCCTGATAATGTAGGATTCAGTATTGATGAAAATGATTCAGAATACAAAATTTTCAACAGCAAAGGCGACTTCCTGTTTTCACTCTCTTTCCCTGAAGAAAAGAGCAATTCCATTATTATACTTTTTCCTCTTTTCTTCTGGGCTTTGATCTTTGTCCTTATTGTTATTCTTTCCAACGAAATTGTCAGGAGTTTTTCTGCAAGAGGGAAGACAAAAGCAGGATTACTGTTAAGTTTTCTGGCTTTTGGCCTGGTATATACTCTCCTGCTTTTTTCCGGCAAGCCTGAGGTTCTTTTCAAAACAGGATTCTTTTCTTCATATGTGTTCTCACTTAACGGATTTATTCCTTCGCTCGGACATCTTGTTCTGCTCAGCATCATGGCTGTTGATTTCGGATTTATATTTTTCAGCTATGTGCCAATGAACATATTCAGGCCGGAAAGAAAAAGATTCGGTTACATTTCGATCTTTACCCTTCTTCTTGCAGCAGTTGTTCTGATATGCTTCCTGCATATCCTCTTCGGTCATCTTATTGCAGATTCCAATATCAGTTTTGAAGCATATAAGGTGTTGAAATTGAGCTTCTACAGTGTTGCCGGTTATTCTTCGATTATACTTCTCTTCCTGTTGCCATTCCTTCTGATAATTAAAGCGATACAGGTATTCAACGCTCTCTTTTATGAAAGGAGTTCTGTCAGGGATCCTTTAAGAGGTAAAAACAGATTTTTCACTTTATCGGTTCTGTTTTCGCTGATGCTCGGTGTTTATTCATTGTACATGATAACCGTCTATTCAGAGAAGAAGACAACTGAGAACATGAAGATCCAGGCAGTCTCACTTTCTGCCGAGAATGATCCTGAAGCCGAACATCTGCTTCTCGATATGTGGCCTGAAATCGCAAGAGATACTGTTCTTGGGAATATGATGGAGGACGAATATTTCCAGGAGAATTTCAGACTTATTTCAGGCTATTTGCGCGAGACTTATTTCAACGGTTACTGGGGAAACTACAATTTAAGCATGTCAATGTGCCGGAGCGATGATCCCCTTCAGTTGGGCCAGACAGGGGAACTTTTCGATAACTGTTTTGGATTCTTCAATGAACGAATACGCAAGTATGGCCACAGGCTTACCGGGACAGGTTACTGGTTTATCGACAACCAGGGGGGACGTTCTTATTATCTTGGTCAACTGATCTTCAGGCAGGATATGCCTGTAACACATGGATTATTCATTGAACTCTACAGCAATGCCAATGCTTTTCAGCCGGGATACTCCGAATTGCTGCTCGACAGGAAATTCAGGGGATACTCGGGATTGAAAGATTACTCTTTTGCCAAGTATATAAATGGAGAGATAGTTCTTAAGTCGGGTGATTTTCCGTATGACAAGGCTGATGATAATTATGTGGACAAAAACTCAGATTACAGAATTTTCAATGAAAATAAATTCAGGCATATACTTTATAAAAATGGCAATGCTACGGTTATTATCAGTAAACCTGTGCTGAACGCCGTCAATATACTTATATCCTTTGCCTGGCTGTTTACCTGCACTTTCATCTTTATCAGCCTGCTGCTCCTGGCAGTCCGCAAACCTGATGTAAAAAAGTTAGTTTCCCTTAATTTCAGTCAGAAGCTGCAACTGACGTTTATAGCCGTACTGCTCTTTTCCTTCATCCTGGTAGGCATAGTGGTATCTTCATTTACTATAAAGGAATACAGATCGAAACATTATGAAAATATCACTGAAAAGCTCAACTCCATCTACCTTGAGCTTGATAATAAACTGGCAATGGAGAAGACCCTTTCCCCGGACTGGAGAAACAGCACCAACGGATCACTGAATGAATTGCTGATAAAACTTTCCAACATCTTCAACACTGATATCAATCTTTACAACCTGAATGGTTTTCTGCTGGCCACTTCGAGGGAAGAAATATTTTCCCGCGACCTTACGGGAATCAGGATCAATAACACGGCATGGAACAATCTGAAATACCTTACAAAAAGTCTTTATTCGCAGGAAGAAAAGATAGGCCGATTAAAATATATATCAGTTTATGTGCCATTTTACAATATCGACAACAATGTGCTGGCATATCTCAATCTGCCGTATTTCAGGATGCAGAGCGTACTGGCAAGGGAGATCTCAAATCTTGTTGTCGCCATTATTAATTTCACTCTTCTTCTTGTTCTTATAACAATGGGTCTTGCTGTTTTCATCAGCGGAAGGCTCACATCACCACTCTCGATGCTGAGTGAAGGACTGGCATCAGTGGAGCTGGGAAAGAAAAGCGAGCACCTCGAATACAAAGGCAGCGATGAGATCGGGGAGATGGTAAAGCAATATAACAGGATGGTGGATGAACTTGATGAAAGCGCAGAAAAGCTGGCAGATTCTGAACGTGAATATGCATGGAGGGAGATGGCCAAACAGATTGCCCAT
This sequence comes from Bacteroidales bacterium, assembly GCA_025454755.1. GTDB lineage: Bacteria > Bacteroidota > Bacteroidia > Bacteroidales > VadinHA17 > LD21. Next base: position 4,724 of record JALONV010000112.1, read on the forward strand.
GAAATAAAAAATCCGCTTACCCCGATGAAGCTCAATATCCAGCAGCTTCTTAAATCGTGGAAGGACGGAATACCTGATTTTGGCGCCAGGATTGAAGGTTTCTCAAGGAACCAGATTGAATATATTGACACCCTGTCATCAATAGCTTCCGCATTCTCTTCGTTTGCAAAAATGCCGGGTACCAATCCAATGGAAGTTGATCTTCTTGATCATGTCAGATCGACACTGGAACTCTTTAAAAACACCGACAATGTCACTTTCGAAGTGCATTGGCCACACGAAAGCAAGATCTTCATCTTTGCCGACAGGGAACATCTTAACGGTATCTTCTCGAATCTTTTCAAAAACAGTATCCAGGCGATCCCGTCAGGAAGAAAAGGCCTTGTTGAGGTTAAAACCGAAGTGGTGAGGAACAAGGTGATCATTTCTGTTCACGACAATGGCTCAGGCATTCCCGAGGAGCTGCAGAAGAAAATGTTCACTCCTAATTTTACAACCAAATCATCAGGGACCGGGCTTGGCCTTTCGATAGTGAAGAAATATATTGAAGGATCAAACGGGAGGGTATGGTTTGAATCTGAAGCCGGAAAAGGAACCGTTTTCCATCTTGAATTTCCCCTGATGTATACTGTCGAACGGCCCGGGGTCTCTCATCATGAGTGAACTCACAAGAATTATTCAATTTAATCGTTATATTAGCAGTTCATTATCTGCCATTGATGACGGGAAAGTTGTCTTGCAATATCAAGTGTTTAGGTCTGAGCCTGTTATTGTTATCAGCGATGATTACACCATTATTTTCGCAGGTAAAAACACTTGGCGGGACGATAAACAGTTATGGCAGGGTAACCTCCTTCGGAACCGATTATGTGATCGTTAAGGACGATGAAGAGAATGCGGGGCAATTTGCGGCATTCGAAGAGGGAGATACAGTACTTCTGATCCAGATGAAAGGCATCAGAGCTTATG
>JALONV010000113.1 GCA_025454755.1 Bacteroidales bacterium
CACCATAATACTCTCGACATCCCTCTTTATCTCAGGATTGCCAATGAGCTTTACCTGAAGCGTCTTATTGTTGGCGGCTATGAAGGCGTATATGAGTTCTCAAAGGATTTCCGCAATGAAGGAATGGACAGAACACATAATCCGGAATTCACGGTGATGGAGATATATATTGCGTATAAGGATTATAACTGGATGATGTCATTCACCGAGGAAATTATCAGCAAAGTAGCTATGGATCTTCACGGCAGTACTGAGGTTACATATGATGGCAAGGTTATTAACCTCAAACCGCCGTATAAAAGGATCAGCATGCTCGATTCGATCAGGGAGAATACCGGACTTGATATAACCGCAATGGAGGAAGATCAGCTTAGGAAAGCGTGCGACAGGATGGGCATTGCCCAGGATCCCACGATGGGAAAAGGCAAGCTCATCGATGCCATCTTCAATGAAAAGTGTGAGCATACCCTGGTTCAGCCTACGTTTATAATTGACTATCCCACTGAGACTTCACCTCTGACTAAGATGCACCGCAGCAAGCCCGGGCTGACAGAGAGGTTCGAGCTGTTCATCAACTGCAAGGAGATAGCTAATGCATATTCTGAGCTTAATGATCCCATCGATCAGATGGAAAGATTCAAGGATCAGTTAAAACTTTCGGAGAAAGGCGATAACGAGGCTATGTTCATTGATCAGGATTTTGTCAGAGCACTTGAATACGGCATGCCTCCAACTTCGGGAATGGGCATGGGTATGGACAGGCTTGCAATGCTTATAACAGATCAGCCTTCGATACAGGATGTGCTGTTCTTCCCGCAGATGAAGCCTGAAATCAGGCAGAAGGCTGAAGCCAGCAGGCGGGAGGAATATTTGGAGCTTGGCATTCCGGAAGAGTGGATAGAACCTTTACAGAAACTTGGATATACAACAGTGGCAAAGCTGAAGGAGATTGAAAAAGCCGGCAAGCTCGCCAATGATCTCAACGGATACAACAAGAAAAACAAGCTTGGGCTTTCAGGATTGAGTCCGGAAGCCGTGGAGAAATGGTTGAAATAGAGGCGTAACGGCACACAAGGAGCAAAGCGACGAAGTTCCGCACAGCGGAAGAGGCGCAAAGGCGAAGCGGCTCAGAGGCTGAAATGTTTTTGTTCTGTTATTAAAAGCTAAATACTTTCGATTCTATGCTGAATATACTTAATCATCCTCTGATAACACATAAACTAACCCGTCTTCGCAGAAAAGAGACCGACACAAAAGAGTTCCGGGAGACGCTTGAAGAGATTGCCGGACTGATGGCATTCGAGATTACCCGCGACCTGCCTCTGAAAAATGTCACGGTTGAAACACCTATCGGGCTTTGTGCAACACAGGAGCTGGCAAAAGATGTCGTGTTGATTCCTGTGCTGAGAGCTGGTCTTGGCATGGTAAACGGCATCTCAAACCTGATACCTTCCGCCAGGGTAGGACATATCGGAATGTACCGCGACCATGAGACGCTTGAACCGAATACCTATTACAGTAAATTCCCTGAAAACCTGCCTCATGCTATAGTTATGGTCCTCGATCCCATGCTTGCTACCGGAGGAAGTGCCTCTGCAGCAATCAGCTTTCTCAAGGAGCACGGTGCGAGAACAATCAAGCTGGTATGTGTTGTCGGGGCGCCTGAAGGAGTGGAAAGGATTCGCAAGGATCATCCTGATGTTCAGATATATCTGGCAGGTCTTGATGAAAAGCTGGATGACAACGGATATATTGTTCCTGGTCTGGGTGATGCAGGTGACAGGCTGTTCGGAACAAAATAAGACTTAAAAGTTAATATCTTTTTCCGCTCCCCGTCAAGTTTCAGAACCTTTTCTTGTTTTTGATGTAAAGGTCTTACCACCGTACCTCAGGGTCAACGGGTAACCGTCATTTGAAGTAACCTTAAGTGTATTTAACGGTTTCAGGGGCAAGTAATTCATTTCAGTTGACTTAGGGGAATTCCCATGAATTCCCTGAGTGCAAGATCTTCAGCCTCTTTCTGTTTACCCTGCCATTGCCTATTGGCAATGCTTTCTCCCAGAGGGCTGCAGGTTTCTTATACCATAATTTTAATTCATTATCTGTTTATGCATTGCACACAAAGAGTGATAGGATATTGATAACAACGAATAAGATAATTGCACCTTATTTCATTGCCGGAGATTATTATCAGACTAAGATACAAACAAATCATTCTGGCTGTAAAATTTTCATCAAAACATGCATCAGTTGGTTTTTATCTCTGTCTTTTATCAGGAAACGAATTCAAAACTAATAAGGAAGGAAATGAAAAGCTTAAAGTATCTGACACTTATGGTTCTCTGTCTCGGTTTAACATCATGTGTTAATTGCCAGATGCAGAAAACCGTATACGGAGACAAGAATGTGGTAAAAAAGGAAAGAAGTACCGGACCATTTACAGGAATGCGCACAAGCTCTGCGATTGATGTCATCCTTTCTCAGGGTGATGAAATGAAAGTAGAACTGGAAGCGGATGAAAATCTTCATGAATACATTAAGACCGAGGTGAAAGACGGGACCCTTCGCATTTATACGGAAGTAAATATACGCGAGGCAGCCATGAAAAGGGTTCATATCACCATGAAGGAAATTAATTTTGTCGGTACTTCCAGTGCAGGCGATGTGATCGGGCAGACACCCGTTAAAACCGAAAGGCTCAAGCTCTCTGCAACAAGCGCAGGCGATATAAAGCTGGAAGTTTATGCACAGTCGATAGATGTCAATGGGAGCAGTTCAGGCGATATTACGCTGTCAGGCGAAGCCGATATGCTTGATGCCAATCTCAGCAGTGCAGGCGATCTTAATGCATACAATCTCAAAGTCAGGGAAGCTGATGTTTCAGTATCCAGTGCAGGCGATGCAGACATCTGGGTCACAGAAAAGCTTGAAGCCAGCGCCTCAAGTGCAGGTGATATAAATTACAAAGGAGATCCGGGGAACGTTGATGCGCACTCTTCCAGCGCCGGAGGGGTACATAAGAAGTAACTTCTATTTAATCATATAAATCCCGTATTATTGTAAGCCGTCAGGAGATATCCCTGACGGTTTTTTTATATTTTTGCAGCAAACAACCTGGTCAGAGAAAATTCTCATAAACATGAAAGAAAATATTAGCATAAATCTGAAAAATGCAGGCAGCTTTATCTCCAGCGAAGAGGTACTTGCTCTTGCACAGCAGTCGGTAAGGCATCTTGAATCTCTAAGTGCCGGAACCGGTGCGGGAAGTGATTTTACCGGCTGGCTCTCATTTCACGAGGATATAGTCAGGCAGATAGACAGAATTGAAAAAACGGCAAAACATCTGAGGTCTGTCTCCGACACAACTGTTGTAATAGGAATCGGAGGTTCATACCTGGGAGCAAAAGCAGTTATAGAAGGATTGTCTCATACTTTTTCCCACCTGCAGAAATCGAAACATCATGACATTCTTTTTGCAGGCCAGAATATATGCGAAGATTATATGTCGGATCTTCTTGAGATACTGGAAGAAAGAAATTATTCTGTTATTGTGATCTCAAAATCAGGAACAACCACTGAACCGGCAATAGCCTTCAGGATCATCAGGGATCATCTTGAAAGGAAAGTTGGAAAAGCTCAGGCTGCCGACAGGATCATTGCTGTTACCGACAGCTCAAAGGGAGCTCTCAAGACTCTTGCTGATCTGAATGGTTATGATACATTCGTCATTCCGGATAATATCGGCGGACGCTATTCGGTACTTACACCTGTAGGATTGCTGCCTATAGCTGTAGCCGGCCTTAACATAAGCAGTCTGGTTAAAGGCGCACAGGCGATGGCTGACGTTGCCCGTAAAAACAAAAATGCAGCTGCAAATCCTTCACTCATGTACGCTGCCGCCCGCAATCTGCTGCTTCAGACAGGCAGACCGGTTGAGATACTTGTCGGATTCACTCCAAAACTTCACTATTTTTCGGAATGGTGGAAACAGCTTTATGGCGAAAGCGAAGGAAAAGAAGGAAAAGGCATATTCCCGGCATCTGTTGATTTTACAACTGACCTTCATTCACTCGGACAATATATACAGGAAGGTCAGAGGATACTTTTTGAGACGATGATCTCAATAAGAAATCCGAAGAGAAAGATGACCATCCCACAGGAACATGACGATTCCGATCAACTTAATTACCTGGCAGGCAAGCGATTGTCGGAGGTGAACCACAGCGCCGAGACCGGAACAATACTGGCACACAATGATGGCAACATACCTGTTCTCCGGATCGAAGTCCCTGAACTTGATGAGTTCTATATGGGTGAGCTTATCTATTTCTTTGAACTTGCCTGTGCGGTAAGCGGATATATCCTCGATGTAAATCCTTTCGATCAGCCGGGTGTGGAAGCTTATAAAAAAAATATGTTTGCTTTGCTGAACAAACCGGGTTTTGAAGAAGCAGGAAAAAAACTGAAAGAAAAACTCAAATAGTTTTTCCAGCTGATTCCGCTGATAAGCGCTGATGTCTGATCTGCGTAAATCTGCGAGATCTGCGGGAAGACAAAAACATACAATTATTATATTATGAAAATAGAACTGAAGAAAGATTTTACCTGGTCGCTTGTTATACCGACGAGCATGGGTATTCGCATCACTCCCGTAAACGGACAGCCTGTCCATTGCAGTAATATGTTCATGATGCACGTGTCGAGCGCTGAATCAAATGTGGCAAGTGTCTCATCGTTCCTGGGACTTCCCGTGAAGGTTCTCACTACATTCGTAAAGGAGAGCCCGATAGCACGAATGATAAAGGATAATCTCGCGGGTCGTCATATGGCTTACGAAGGTGCTGAAGTTGAACAGGGAGGACCCTGGGGTTATCGCCACCAGTTTAATATTGCCGATGCCGGTTATGGCTCGCGTGGTCCGAGGGTACAGAACGACCGCGCAGGTGAAGTGGGAAGAACACTGAATGTCAAGGATTTCGACCTGCAGAGGCTGTTTGTTAAGGAAGGTGTGCAGATACTTCATCTGTCAGGGCTTATAGCCGCTCTGTCGCCTGAGACAAGTAACTTCTGTCTGGAGCTGGCCAGGGCTGCAAAGAAATACGGAACAAGGATCTCCTTCGATTTGAATTACAGGGCTTCCTTCTGGAAGAATCGGGAGAAAGAACTATCAGCTATATTTAAGGAGATAGCTTCTGTTGCAGATATACTTGTGGGTAATGAAGAAGATTTCCAGCTCTGCCTTGGCATAAAAGGACCGGAAGAGGGTGGAAAAGATCTTGCAGCGAAAATCGACAGCTTCAAAGAAATGATCGGCAGGGTGAAGAAAACTTTTCCGGATGCATCTGTCTTTGCCACAACCCTTCGCCAGGTCATCAGCACCAACGAACATCTCTGGGGTGCAATAATGCTCGAGGGAGATAACTGGCATGTCGTTGAGCCGCACGAGATACAAGTACTCGACCGCATTGGCGGAGGTGACGGTTTCGTCGGTGGCATGCTTTATGCTATCCTGAAAGGTTGGGAGCCTGAAAAATGGATCCAATTCGGTTGGGCTACAGGAACTCTGGCAACAACTGTAGT
>JALONV010000042.1 GCA_025454755.1 Bacteroidales bacterium
GCATCCTCTGCACTCATTTCAACAGGCTCGGATGATCCCATCATCGGATTGATTGAATAACCTTTAACACCGTCAAATGCCTGGATTATCTCCTGTCCGTTGACACTTGTAACTGATTTGACTTTATCCGGATTTTTCATCCAGATCTCAACAGGTATAGCCTGTCCCATCATATCCATACTGCCTGTTATCTTGATAGTCTTAAGAGAACCTACTTTGTCGAGCATGTTGGCTTGAGAGTATTTCTTTACTATCTCTTCAAGCGATTGAGCACTGACTACTGCAACTGCCAGAAGACATGTTAACATCAAAAACAACTTTTTCATAAAATTTTTATTAAGGTTTAATTATTGAAATGAATTTATAGTTTTTCTTATTGCAACGAGCTTGTTTAATAAACTGTCCATACCAGCAAGGTTCAGCATGTTTGCTCCGTCCGACAAGGCACTTGCAGGAACGGGATGAGTTTCAATGAAGATACCGTCGGCACCAACGCTTATGGCAGCTTTACCGATCGTCTCGATCATCTCCGGAATGCCTCCTGTTACTCCGGCCTCCTGGTTTGGCTGCTGAAGTGAGTGTGTAATATCCATGATGACCGGCACATCAGCTTTTTGCATTACCGGGATGTTCCTGAAATCAACGACTATATCCTGATAACCGAACATGTTCCCGCGGTCGGTGACCATGATCCTGTCATTGCCTGAATCCCTTACCTTGTTAACAGCATACTTCATGGAAGCACCCGAAAGGAACTGACCTTTTTTTATGTTGATCCATTTTCCGGTTTTTGCTGCAGCAACAAGAAGGTCTGTCTGCCGGCAGAGAAATGCCGGTATCTGCAATATATCAACATATTGTGCAGCCAGAGCTGCTTCACCGGGATTATGTATGTCAGTTATTACCGGGACTGAAAATCTTTTTCTGACCTCCGCAAGCATCCTCAGTGCCTGTTCATCTCCAATGCCTGAGAAGGAATCAATTTTTGATCTGTTCGCCTTTCTGTATGACGCTTTAAAAACGTACGGAAGGAGGTATTTATCCGAAAGCTTCACAAGATGCTCTGCGATCTGAAAGACAATCTTCTCATTTTCCACGACACATGGTCCTGCAATAAGAAGAAAATTATCGGTCTCTCCGTATTTTATTCCGGGGATATCTTTCAGACTATAGTTCATTCCAATGTAAAGTTAAATAAATATTTTCGGAGTTAAATAAATATTTTCGGTATATTCAAATATTGGACCAAAGTAAAAATATACTCTGTGGAACTCTGTGTCAGCCTTAGCGTAGCGAAGGCCTCTGTGTCTCTCTGTGTAAGTTCTTAATACGAAAAACTTACACTGAGGAAATCCGGCTTTGCCTGCTGAAGCTTCAGCGAAAGCAGGAGAAGCACAGAGCTACACAGAGAAAATCATGTATTAGTAGTCATATATATCTTTCCACAATCCCTTCAGCCTTTTTCTTATTTCTTCTTCCTTTGCAGTGTTCCCCGGTTCATAAAACCTTGATCCCTGTATCTCTTCCGGCAGATAATTATCCTTCACAAAGCACCAATCGCATTTTCAATAGCCATATAGGAAGCATTGCTCTTCGGTGAAGTAGCCAGATATACAGCTGCTTCTGAGAGGATTATCCTCGACTCCGGCCACCCGATGACATTCACTGCTTCAAAGCATGCATGTGCCATCAGAAGGGCATTCGGATTGGCCAGTCCAATATCTTCCGCAGCAAGGATTACCATCCTTCTTGCAATGAATTTCAGATCTTCCCCTCCCTCAACCATTCTCGCAAGCCAGTATACAGCGGCATTAGGATCACTGCCTCTGAGAGATTTTATAAATGCGGAGATGATATCATAATGCTGCTCGCCATTCTTGTCATACATTGCCAGGTTCTTCTGAACTAGAGTTAGAACCTTTTCATTATTGATGATGATTTTCTGATTACCTGCTTTATCCGCTTCGGATGAAACCACCAGTTCAAGGGCATTGTACAGCTTTCTGGCATCTCCTCCTGAGATGCGCATCAGAGCCTCGTGTTCCTCAATTTCAATTTCACAGGCAGCCAGGTAAGAGTCCTTTTTCAGAGCTTTTTTCAATAATTCGAGCAGCTGTTTTTCATTGAGCGGATCCATGGTGTAGACCTGGCACCTTGATAATAGCGGAGATATCACTTCAAATGATGGATTCTCAGTCGTGGCGCCAATAAGTGTTATTATACCCTGCTCGACTGCACTCAGAAGTGAATCCTGCTGAGACTTATTGAACCGGTGGATCTCATCGATGAACAATACCGGGTTTGGCTGATTGAAGAACTGCTGCTTCTTTGCTTTTTCAATTGTCTCCCTTACATCCTTCACTCCTGAATGAACTGCGCTCAGATGAAAAAACGGACGTTTGAGAGTATTTGAAATGATCCACGCCAGGGTTGTCTTTCCCACACCGGGAGGCCCCCATAAGATGAATGACGGAATATTCCCCGATTCAATCACCTTTCTTAATACGGCGCCTTTGCCAACCAGGTGCTCCTGTCCGCAAAATTCATCAAGGCTTTTTGGCCTTAACCTGTCAGCAAGCGGTTGATTTGCCAGCATAATTATTCATTTATGTAAAAGTAATTAAATTTGAAGTCATTGTAAAAGAAGTTCATTTTCATGAAAAGAATTCTGATCATAATCACAGCTGCCGGAATTATTTCCGCATGCAATCCAAAAGCCGCCTCTGATAATCGACAAATTATTCAGGGCCGCTCTGTCACCGCTGAACATGGGATGGTCGTTTCGGCTCATTTCCAGGGCTCACAGACAGGTGTCCATATTCTTCAGAAAGGAGGGAATGCAATTGATGCTGCAGTAGCAACAGGCTTTGCATTGGCAGTCTGCTATCCAGCTGCAGGTAATATAGGGGGTGGCGGATTTATGCTGATAAGACTGGTTGATGGTAAATATGATCTTATTGATTACAGGGAAAAAGCACCATTAAATGCTACAAGGGATATGTACCTCGATGCTGAAAAAAAAGTGATCAATGAACTAAGTACGAAGACTCATCTTGCTGCAGGAGTCCCCGGTGCAGTTGATGGATTGATTACTTTGCATGAGAGATATGGCAAACTTGAGTTCAGTGAAGTCATTCAGCCGGCTATTGACCTTGCGCGAAATGGATTTATTCTTACCGGGGAACAGGCAAAAAGCCTTAACTGGAATTCTGCCACTTTCAAACTCAGGAATCCCTCCGGATGTGCCTTTGTAAAAAAATCCGGATGGAATTCCGGAGATACGCTGAAACAACCTGAACTTGCAGAAACTCTTGAAAGGATAAGGGATCATGGAAGGTATGGTTTCTATTCGGGAAAAACTGCTGACCTGATTATTGACGAAATGAAAAGGGGAAATGGGATCATTTCATACGAAGATCTCAATCAATATCATTCCGTCTTCAGGAAGCCATTAACCAAGGCATACAGGAATTTTTATGTAATAACATGTCCTCCACCCTCGGCAGGAGGTATTATTCTGTTTCAGCTCCTGGGAATAGTTGAAAACTACCCTCTTAATCTCCTGGGATTTCACTCTCCCAAAATGATCCATTTGATTGCAGAAGCTGAAAGAAGGGCTTTTGCTGACAGAGCTGAATATGCAGGAGATATCGACTTTGTAAAAGTTCCTGTGACAGGACTTATTGATAGTGAATACCTTAAATTGAGATTTGCAGATTTCAATGATGCCAGGGCCTCTGTTTCTGCTGAAACAGAGGCAGGATCAGCATGGTCGTATGAAAATCATGAAACAACACATTATTCAGTCATCGACAAAGATGGAAACGCTGTGGCTGTGACAACAACATTGAATGGTTCTTATGGCAGCGGCATTGTGGTTGCAGACGCAGGATTCTTCCTTAATAATGAAATGGATGATTTCTCTGTCAAGCCCGGCTTCCCTAATATGTTTGGTCTCACAGGATCAGATGCCAACTCAATTGCACCTGGTAAAAGAATGCTCAGCTCCATGACTCCCGTAATTGTTGAAAAAGAAGGAAAACTTTTTCTTATTGCAGGCTCTCCCGGAGGATCGACAATACCGACATCTGTATTTCAGGTAATTATAAATGTCACTGATTACAATATGAATATATGGCAGGCCGTTGATACAGGCAGATTCCACCATCAATGGCTGCCTGACAGTATCAGTTTTGAGAGGAACAGCATCGATTCTGTCACACTGGGTATGCTGAAAAGAATGGGTCACATAACATATCCGGTAGGAGCACTGGGAAGCGTGAATGCGATATGTGTTTTGCAGGATGGCAGGCTTGCAGGAGCCGGCGACAAGCGCGGTGATAACTCAGCATGTGGGTACTGAGGTTTATTAATGTTGAATATTTTTTACTAAATTGCTTCGATTTAATTTTCATTACATAAAAAAAATTAATACTTTTAACAATTATATTTGTTGTAATAAGGTCATTTTTAAGATATATTGTTGTATTTGAATAGTCTCAGATATTAATTCAGTTATGAAAAAAGCTCTGCTAATTGTTGTAATTATCCTGGCGGTATTACTTGCACTGCCGGTAATCAATCTCCTCCGCTGGACCTTCCAGACCAAAAAACCGATAGGTTTAATCCTGGTCGATAAAACAGTCCCTAGAGTCGACCGCGAAAAGCATAAGTCTTTTTACTGGATTATGACGAATAACAGATATGTCAAAAAAGAGAAGAAAACCAGTTATTCATATGTAAAGGATTATTATGGCTTCCACCCCACAAGGCCTCTCAAGGAAAAGCAGTATAATAATGTGCGTTATAATATGACGGAAGCTCTCCGTGAACTTCCCGAATCAAAAGATGCTGTCTATTTCACCGATACTTACGGGGTATTGGTCAGCGACTGGTATTTTGCACTTAATCCACCAAGACGTTCAAGAAAACTTGAAGGAGCTCTTAACGGGATGGATAATAACCTTATTAAAGAGATGAAAGACCGGAATAAGCTCATCCTCATTGAATATAATGCCTTTGATTGGCCTACCGGTGAATTTGAATCTTACACATTGCAAAACAGGCTCGGTATCAAATGGTCAGGATGGACCGGAAAATATTTCGCCTCTCTCGATACCACATCAAAGAACTTCCCTCTGTGGATGACCGCAATGTACAGGAAACAGTACAAGAAGCCATGGACGTTCAATAAACCGGGAGTAATCCTCCTGAAGGATAAGGCCATTCTGGTAATGGAAGAAGGTACACTCCTTACAAAACCAATGCCTGTCATAGTCACCGACTCTGCTTGCTGCGAAAAATGGGATTTGGCAAAAACAGTCACCTTCGACCAGTGGTTCGATATAATTGACCCGTTGGAAAATACTGTTATCTCTAAATTCAAATTGGCAACAACACCTTTTGCTGATTCACTGCTTGCCGAAAATGGAATATCGGGAGAATTCCCTGCAGTTGTCATGGACCCTGTTGCGAAAAGAACATTCTATTTCTCGGGTGATTTCTGCCATACCAATATTCCTTACTGGACCTCACGGTTCATGGGAGTGGACAAAATGAAAGTGTTGCTCTATTCAGCCAAAAAGGAGGACGACCTGAGAAGATTCTTCTGGCTCTATTATAAGCCTCTCATTGAAGGTATCTTTGGAGACTATTATACCGAAATAAAAGCTAAAAAGTAGAATACTTAATATCGGATTATATAAAGTGCAGGTAAATATTTTGCCTGTACTTTTTTTATACGCTGATACCTGAATAATCCATCCTTATTTATGATGAAAATATCTATCATTCAGTCTGATATAAACTGGGAAAACAAATCCCTGAATTTCAGAAAATACGAAAGGATCATATCAAAACTAAACAATCCGGATATAATTATCCTGCCGGAAATGTTCTCCACAGGTTTTACTGCCAGCTCTGAAAGCCTTGGCGAGCCTCCCCGAGGTATAACGTTCGACTGGATGATGCATATTTCTGAAAAAAGCAATTCTGCCGTTTGTGGCAGCTATATAATAAAGATTAAGACCAATACTTTCAACAGGTGGGTATTCGTTGCACCTGATAAAAGATCATGGCATTACGACAAACGTCACCTTTTTAAAATGAACAATGTCGAAACCTGTTTTACGCCAGGAACAAATCGTCTAATATTTAAATTCAGAGGTTTCAGGATATGTCCAAACATTTGTTATGATCTCAGGTTTCCGGTCTGGAGCAGGAACAAAAATGATTACGACCTTCTTATAAATTCGGCAAACTGGCCTCGGGCACGACGCGATGTTTGGATTACGTTGCTGAAGGCCAGGGCAATAGAAAATCTTTGTTTCGTAGCAGGTGCCAACCGTACAGGAACCGACGGCGCTGGCATTAAATACAGCGGCGATTCAATGATAATAGATCCGAAAGGGGAGGTGATGGCTTCTGCCGGCAGGAATAAGGAGTCTGTTATTGCCGCTGACCTGTCATTATCCGAACTGAATGAGTTCAGAATTAAATTCCCTGCTCATCTCGATGCTGATAAATTCATACTTGGTTTGTAACCTGTCATTGCGAGGAGCCCCGCCTTGCGGGGTAAACTCCGCGACGAAGCAATCCCCTTATTTCTTGAGTGCTTGGTAAAGAATCTCCACAGGATGCTTCGCTATCCTTCCTGTCCCATCCTTAATATGGTGCCTGCAGCTTGTCCCGGGTGCCGCAATAATGACGTTTTCATTTGCTTTTCTTATTTCAGGGAAAAGTACCATCTCACCTATCCTGTTTGATAGTTCGAAATGTTCTTTTTCATACCCGAACGATCCTGCCATCCCGCAGCATCCTGATGGAATCTCTCTTACATTGAAGTGGGGTGGGATGGAGAGCATTTCTATCGTGAAGGCGGAAGAGGAAATGGCTTTCTGCTGACAGTGTGCATGCAGAAGTATTTCGGAAGAATCATCTGCGAATAATCCTCTCTGAATTCTGCCGTTACGGAATTCGTTGGAGATGAATTCATCTATCAGCCAGCTGTTTTCAGCAATTTTTTCTGCAGCCTCTTTCATATCAACCCCTGCGAGCTCAGGGTACTCATCCCTGAATCCGAGTATAGCTGAAGGTTCAATGCCTATTAAAGGAATATCTTTGGTGATTACTCCTGAAAGAGATTCCAGGTTCTTTCTGATCATCTTTTGTGCTTTCCTTATTAATCCCTTTGAAATGAAGGTTCTTGCGCTCTCTGCATGTCTGACGGTTATAATTTTATAACCAAGTGAAGTTAAAAGCCTGACGGCGGCTATCCCTGTCTGAGTGTCATTGAAATTCGTGAATTCATCTATAAAAAGACAAACCGTTCCTTGTGGATCAGATGGATTGATCTTTTGCAGATTCTTTTTCATCCACCTCCTGAGGGATACCTTATATAAAACAGGGATGGATCGCTTATCAGCAAAACCGGCCACTCTTTTAATAAGAGAAGAAAAAGCTTTATTGGCGATGAAAAAATTGAAGAATGCAGGAGCTGCAGAACCTATGCTGTTTATGGTTGAAATATAGGCTATAAGCCTGGTTCTCAGAGGTATTCCATGTCTGTCGTACCAGTGCTGAAGAAATTCAGATTTGAGCTTGGCAATATCAACTCCCGATGGACATTCTGCCTTGCATCCTTTGCATGCAATACAGAGGTCAAGTACTTCATATATCTCAGAATAGTCCCATGGGTCCTTCCCATCCTTGCTAAGAAACTCTCTCATGATATTTGCCCTTGCCCTGGTGCAGGACTGCTCATCACCTGTAGCCATGAAGGTTGGACACATCGTGCCGCCTATTATCATAGTCTTCCTGCAATCTCCTGATCCGTTGCATTTCTCTGCTGCCCTGATTATGCCATCTGAAGAAGAGAAATCAAAAATGGTTTCAATTTCCGGTGTCTTCATCCCGGATTCATACCTCAGGTGAGTATTCATCCTGGGTGTATCTGTAATCTTCCCGGGATTCAGGATATTCTCCGGATCCCAGGTCTTCTTTATTTCTTTTAGCAGATTGTAATTATGCTCGCCGATTATCATGGGTATGAACTCACCTCTGAGCCGACCATCACCATGTTCTCCGCTCATCGATCCCCTGTACTTCTTTACAAGCTTTGCAGTTTCAATGCCTATTGTCCTGAAAAGCTCAACGTCAGCCGGATCCTTTAAGTTCAATACAGGTCTTATGTGCAGTTCCCCGGTTCCGATATGGGCATGATAAACAACTTCCTTTCCATATTCCGAAAGCATCTTTTCAAAGTCCGCAATGTATTCAGGCATCTGCCTCACATTGATTGCAGTATCCTCAATAAGCGATACTGGTTTGGGATCACCCTTCATGTTGGTAAGAACTCCAAGGCCTGCCTTGCGCAGATCCCAGACCTTTGAAATATCCTTACCCCGTACAACAGGGAAAGCATATCCGTAACCGGCTGATTTGAGTTCATTTACCATTGCAGAAATGGTGTCTTCCAGGTCCGTGGGATCTTCTTTGGCAAATTCAACTATTACAATAGATGCAGGTTTCCCTTCCAGGAAGAACCTGTTTTTTTTCTGGCTCAGGTTGTTTTCAGTAAGCTCAAGTATCCTGTCATCCATCATTTCGACGGCAGAAGGCTTGAATTTCAAAGCGGTCAGGTTGGCAGGAAAAGCATCATTCCTCTTATTAAGGTGAACGCATACAAGTGCCTTATTTGCAGGAGGCAGTTTGACAAGATTAAGCCTGATCTCGGTTGTTATTGCCAGCGTGCCCTCGGAGCCTGCAAGGAGATTGCACAGGCTGAACTTTCTTTTTGATCCCTCTTCAAATATCTCACTGTCGGAAAGCAGATCCAGCGCATATCCTGTATTTCTCCTTGGTATCGCCGGATCAGGATAACCATTTGTTATCTCCCGGCGGTTGTCCTTGTCAGAGAGCATTGCCTTAACTTTCCTGTAGATGTTTCCCTCAAGGTTCTTCAGTCTGCACTTTTCATCAAACATTTCCCTGTCAACACTCCCGAAAACAGCTTCAGTTCCGTCGCTCAGAATTGTTTTAAGTTCAATGACATGGTCTCTTGTTGATCCGTATATTATTGAATGCGAGCCACATGCATTATTACCGACCATTCCTCCGATATTGCACCTGTTTGAAGTGGAAGTTTCAGGTCCGAAGAAAAGTCCGTAATCCTTAAGGTAAAGGTTAAGTTCATCAAGCACCACTCCCGGTTCTACCCTGGCCCACATCTCATCCCTGTTCAACTCCAGGATACGCTTCATATATCTCGAAATATCAACTATAATTCCTGAACTTACAACCTGCCCGGCAAGTGAAGTTCCGGCTGCCCTCATTGTAAGTCCGATCTTCTCACTGCGCGCAAATGCAAGGATTTTTTTCAGATCGCTGGTGACTTTTGGCCAGGTCACTGCTAAAGGTTCCTCCTTGTATGCAGAAGCATCTGTGGAATAGATGGTTCTTGTGATCCTGTCGTATCTGAGATCTCCTTCCAGGATTTCTGAAAGCGCATCGAGACGTTTATATAAATGATCCTTTTCCATAAATTTCAGATCCGCTAATTTAAGGAAAAAGAAAAAATGACAACTTGGCTGTAATCATGATTTTCCCGGTTGTTTAATAGAATTTTTTTTTCGTACATTTAGGAAATGTTTTCGAACAATTTAAATTACTGATATACAATGGAATTATTGGATAGCATAAAACAAAACGCCAGGAAACATAATAAGCGGATTGTGCTTCCTGAGGGATATGAAGAAAGAAATATCAAAGCCGCTGATATTGCAATTGCAGAAGGTCTTGCCCGGATAACACTTCTGGGCGATCCTGCAGAAATGAGATCTCACGCTGCCAGGTTGGGACTGAAAAACATTGAGAAAGCAACTCTAGTCGATCCAAAATCTCATGCTAAAAAACAGCATTACATTGATATGATGGTAGAGCTGCGGAAAAACAAGGGAATGACTGTAGAGGAAGCATCAAAGCTTATTGAGGATCCTCTCTATCTGGGCGTTCTCATGATCAAGAACGGTGATATCGACGGTGAAGTCTCAGGAGCTGACCATGCAACCGGAGACGTCCTGCGTCCTGCATTCCATTATGTAAAAACTGCCCCGGGAATTTCTGTTGTTTCGGGTGCATTTATTATGATACTTCAGGACAAGAGCTTTGGGGAGAATGGAGTACTTATCTTTGCTGACTCAGCTGTACATCCTGATCCGACAGATAAACAGCTTGCTGAGATTGCTGTTGCTTCGGCACATACTGCCAGAACGATCTGCGGATTTGAACCTAAGGTAGCCCTGCTAAGCTTCTCTACAAAAGGGAGCGCAAAACATGAAATGGTGGATAAAGTTATAAGCGCTGCAGCCATAGCAAAGCAGATGGCTCCGGACCTGATGATTGAAGGTGAGCTACAGGGTGATGCTGCCCTGGTTGAATCTATAGGCCAGAAAAAAGCTCCGGGAAGCAAGATCGCGGGTAAAGCCAATGTACTCATATTCCCTGACCTCAACTGCGGCAATATCGCATACAAGCTTGTTCAGCGGCTTGCACATGCTGAAGCAATTGGTCCCGTCCTCCAGGGAATGGCAGCGCCGATAAATGATCTGTCACGTGGCTGCTCGGTGAACGATATAGTCAGCATGATTGCTATTACTGCCAACCAGGCAGCAGGAGTGAAGAAATGAAAAGTACCATATAATATATCTGTCAAGAATGATAATCCTAGTATTAAACTGCGGCAGCTCCTCAATCAAGTACCAGTTATTTAACATGTCCGACGGATGTGAAATGCTCGCAAAAGGGCTCCTGGAGAGGATCGGGTTGAATGAGAGCATAGTAACTCATAAGCCGACCGGAGGAGAACCTTACAAGGTCATCACTGATATACCTGACCACACTACCGGTATTAACCTGGTTATGGATGTTCTTTGCGACCCGGAGCATGGAGTAATCAAGAATGTAAATGAGATCAAAGCTGTCGGCCACAGGGTAGTGAACGGCGGTGAAGCATACAAGGAAAGTGTGCTCATCGATAACGATGTTAAGAAGAACATAGAAATGTGCATCGAACTCGCACCGCTTCATAATCCTGCTAACCTGAAAGGAATACTTTCAGTCGAGAAACTGATCCCTGGTGTCCCTCAGGTCGCAGTTTTCGACACTTCATTCCACCAGACAATGCCCGATTACGCGTATATGTATGCACTTCCTTATGAATACTACGACAAGTACAAGATAAGGAAATACGGATATCATGGAACCAGTCATAAATTTGTTGCAAATAAGGCTGCCAGATTCATCGGGAAAGATATTAAGGATCTTAAAATTATTACCTGCCATCTTGGGAATGGAGCTTCGGTAACAGCAGTAAACAAGGGAATTTCTATTGATACGTCAATGGGATTCACTCCAACTGACGGATTGATTATGGGTACCAGGACAGGAGAGGTGGATCCGGGCGTTCTTGTATATATAGCTGATAAAGAACATCTTAATGTGACAGGGGTTGCGAATATGATTAACAAGAAAAGCGGTGTTTTTGGAATCTCCCAGATATCATCCGATATGCGCGACCTTGAAACTGCTGCTGAAGCCGGTAATCCGAAGGCGATTCTTGCCCTCAGAATGTATGCTTATAAGGTAAAGAAGTTCATTGGCTCGTATATGGCTGCTCTTAATGGTGCCGACCTGGTTGTTTTTACAGGGGGTATCGGAGAAAATGATTTCAGTATGAGGAGAATGATATGCACCGATATGGAGGGTCTGGGTATCATATTTGACAATGAAAAAAATGAAGGATCAAGGGGATGCGATGTTATTATTTCAAAACCTGAATCAAAAGTAACAGTGGTTGCTGTTACAACTGATGAGGAATTTGTAATAGCATCGGATACCCGCCATATTGTTGAACAACGCTGAGTATTGATACAAACTTAATCGGATAATATATGGTATTGAAGAACCTTTCAGACCTTAAGACAATTGTTGCCGGCGGTCCAATGAGAAAACTGGTGCTTGCAGCAGCTCAGGATCAGCACTCGCTGGGAGCTGTGATACGGGCATGGAAAGATAATGTTATAGAACCCATACTTGTCGGTGATAAGGAAAGCATTCAAAACATCTGCGCAGCAAATAATTACGACATTACCGGAGTAAGGATCATACATGAACCTGATATGGAAATGGCGGTTGAGATGTCAGTTAAGATGGTAAACAACAAGCAGGCTGATGTCCTGATGAAAGGGAAGATAGGTACATCCACATTGCTGAAGCATGTATTGAATAAGGAATATGGTTTGCGAACAGGAAACCTCCTTTCGCATTTTGCCCTTTTCGAAGTTGAAACATATCACAAGGTGATCGCTGTCACAGACGTAGCCATGAATATCGCTCCAAATCTGAAAGATAAGATAGCAATAATCAATAACTCTGTCAACTGCCTGATAAAGCTTGGCTATCAAATGCCTAAAGTGGCTATTCTTGGTGCCGTGGAAATGGTAAATGAGAGCATGGAGGCCACCCTGGATGCCGCTCTTCTGTCTAAGATGAACCAGCGCGACCAGATCCGGAATTGCATCATCGACGGCCCTCTTGCCTTTGACAATGCCGTGAGCCTGGAGAGCGCCCAGCACAAAGGGATAAGAAGTGAAGTGGCCGGTGATACCGACCTTCTGCTTATGCCCGACATTGAAGTGGGAAATGTGCTGTACAAATCACTTGTATTTTTCGCCAAGGCAAAAGTTGCTGCAGTTATCCTTGGCGCACGGGTTCCGATAGTCCTGACATCAAGGTCTGATTCGGAACAGGCAAAATACGACAGCATACTTTTATCTGCAGCAGCCAGCAAATAATTCTTTTATGATCCGGTCCCTAGATCAGATGGTGGAGAAGGTGCTTTCTCTTAAAAGGAAGCACAGGATCGCTGTTGCCTGGGCTCAGGATTCAAACACTATCGGAGCTATTTATAAAGCTGTTAATGAAGGCTTTGCTGAGGCAATAATGATAGGCGATCCTGCCGGTATCCGTGATGTATGTAAAGCAAATGAAATCGATCCTGCTCTTTTTACAATTTTATCTTCCGCTAATGATTTCGATGCCTCTCAGGAAGCTGTGAGGCTTGCATTATCAGGAGAAGCCGATATAATTATGAAGGGCCTTGTTGGTACCGACAAATTTCTCAGGGCAGTAATGGATAAGGAAAAAGGATTGATGTTGCCAGGCGCAACGCTGGCTTATGTCGGTGCTGTTGAAATTCCCGGATATCACAAGCTTCTCTTTCTCACCGATCTGGCAGTCATTCCCTTTCCTGATCTGAATCAGAAAGTAGCCATGGCCGGATATGCCATCGAGATGGCCGGTAAGTTTGGTATCAGTAAACCGAAAATTGCCCTTATCGGGGCATCAGAGAAAGTGAGCCATCATTTTCCAAACACCGCAGATTACTCTGAAATGTGCAAAATGGCTAAAGACGGCAGATTTCATGATTGTATTATGGATGGACCCCTTGACCTATTCCTGGCATGCGACAGGAAGAGCATTAAAATAAAAGGAGTTAATACACCGGTTGACGGTGATGCAGATATTCTCCTGTTCCCTTCACTGGAGTCAGGCAATCCTTTCTATAAAGCCCTGATGCTCTTCGCCGGCGGTGAAATTGCAGGACTTATCAGGGGAACCAGAAAACCGGTAGTTGTGATGTCGAGAAGCGAAAGCGAAAAATCAAAATATTATTGTATCGCCCTGTCATGCCTTATGGCGCAGGCCTAATAATTGATTGTATATGAGTATGAACCTGAAGTTCACCCAGCCTGCACATGCAGCAAAACGCCTGATCCTGGTCATTAATCCCGGATCAACATCAACAAAATTCGCTCTTTTTGAGGAGAGCACCTCATTGTTTGAACTGACATTGGCTCATACTGCCGAAGAACTGGCAGGATTTGAAAAAATCACCGATCAGTTCCACTTCAGAAGAGACCTTATTGTGTGGGAACTTGCCTACAGGAAGACTGATCTGAGCAGGATTGCAGCTGTGGTCGGCAGAGGAGGTCTTGTAAAACCCATTGAATCAGGTATCTATGAGGTTAATGAAAAGATGATTGAAGACCTCAATGCAGGACTTCTCGGCCAGCATGCAAGCAACCTTGGAGGGCTCATAGCCCATGAAATAGCTCTTACTTTGCCGAATGCAAAGGCCTACATCGTTGATCCCGTGGTTGTTGATGAGCTTCAACCTGTTGCAAGATTGTCGGGACATCCGGAGATTGAAAGGATTTCGATATTCCATGCGCTTAATCAGAAAGCGGTGGCAAGGATATTTGCAACCTCGGTAAATAAAAAGTATGAGGATCTTAACCTTATAGTGGCTCACCTAGGAGGAGGAATCAGCGTAGGAGCACACAGAAAGGGCAGGGTTGTCGATGTTAACAATGCTCTGCATGGCGATGGTCCCTTTTCACCTGAGCGTTCAGGAGGCCTTCCCTCAGGTCAGCTTGTTGATCTTTGCTTCAGCGGACGTTTTACTCATGCCGAAATTAAGTCAATGATCACAGGAAAAGGCGGAATGGTGGCTTATCTCGGAACCAACAGCTTCAAGGATGTCTGCAAGATGGCGGAAAGCGGGAATGAGAAAGCCAGTCTGGTGATTGAGGCTGCTGCATATCAGGTAGGCAAGGAGATAGGAGCTATGGCAGCAGTTCTTAATGGGAAAGTCGATGCTGTTATACTGACAGGCGGACTTGCTTACCAGGAAGGTTTTATCTCCCGTATTAGAGCAATAGTAAGTTACCTTGGCACTTTAATGATATATCCTGGAGAAGATGAGATTAAATCACTGGCTTACAATGGTCTGCTGGCACTTGATGGAAAGATAGCGCCAAAGGTATATTCTTAAGGATTTGACACTGCCACCGGCAGTACTTTCCCGTTAAAAAATTTATTCCCGTTCAAAGCAAAATCCACAATGAATCGGGCCATCTCCTTAGCACTTACATCGGCTTTATACCCCGGGAAAGCTTCTTCAAACATTTCTGTCTGCACCGAACCGAGTGCAAGGCAATTGACAGCTATTCCAGTGTCGCGGAATTCCACGGCAAGGCACTCTGACAGACAGGAGATGGCAGCTTTAGATGCGCTGTAGTAGGAGAGTCCCCTGTATTTTGAACTGCCCTGATAACCTCCCATGCTCGAAATATTTACTATGTGAGAGCCTTTTTTCATCAGCGGGCGCAGCACCCTGATGACTGAGGCCGGTCCGAAAAAATTGGTTTCCATTATTTCCCTCGCCTGTTCGTTGGAGAAACTCATAAAATCCCTGACAATTACCGATCCTGCTGTATTTATAAGGATATCAACGCTTTTCATTTCACTGGAGACACTCTTCAGAAACGCTTTCTGGTGTTTGTCAAAGACTGAGAGATCAGTCGTGCATACTGATATATTCTTGTTCTTGGCTCCGGATTGCAGCCTTTTAAGGGTACTCTCAGATCTTCCCGTTACGAGTATCCTGTTGCCTTTATCCTTTGCAAGCAGAAGAACTACTTCTTTACCGATCCCTCTGGTTCCTCCGTTTACGATTATGTTCATTTTGGTTCTGTATATATTATAAGGTTGGATTTTTTCGTTTATTTGTATCACAGCATCAAAGTTACAAAAATGTTGATAAGGAATTCAATTTATAACGACCCGGCGCTAAAGCGGCTCCTGTTAATTGCATTATTTGCCCTGGTTCTCATAAACATCACATTTTCAACAGTTTCGGGACAGAAAGCAAGAAGCGAGACTCCTCCCCTTAAAGAGAGACTCTTCTATGGAGGTTCTTTTGGCTTGCAATTGGGAACGTATACGGATATTGATGTTTCACCGGTTATTGGCCTCTGGGTATTGCCAAGGCTGAATGTTGCAGTAGGACCCAAATACCGGTTTCAAAAATATTACGACGAACGGGCTAATATGTATGGAGGAAGAGCCTATTCACAGTTTTTCTTTATCCGTGATTTAGATAATTTGATTCCAATGGGGGTGCACCTGGGCTTCTTTCTTCATGCTGAAGATGAATTTTTCAAGTTTTTTTATACTGATGGTGTCGATTCTGAGGAGCTTTTCAGCAATGCTCCGCTTATTGGAGCGGGGATAAGTCAACCCATTGGCCGGAGAGCTTCACTGAATATTATGTTTTTATGGGCTCTGGATGATCCTAATGATTTCTACAACGATCCTGAAGTCCGCTTCAGCATTATTTTCTGATCCCTGAATACTCACCTCTGACCCTTTACATTTCTTCTCTTTCTTTGGTCTTTGGTCTTTTTCCCTTATCCTCCTGAGATTTCACTATTTACCCTGGAAGGGTAGGAGAAGAGTAAAAAACCGCGTTTTCGAAGACTTTTGACACCCGGGTGATAAACCTGAAAGATTTTCTCTTTTAAAATCTGTCGCACTCTGAAGTTTACATATGTAACCAACGTATTTAGGTTTAAATTCACTTATGTAATCACTTATTTAATGAGAATTAAATTACAAAAGTAAATTCATTGCTGATTAATGATTTTAATAGCATAAAATCAATATAATCAATGCTTTAATTGAAGCTATATTAAAGAATAATGGCATTTACAGGCTCTTTTAATGGTTGATTACAGCATAAATGTTTAGATATTGAGCATAATAACTTATTTACCAGTAATATACAGGACTAAAGTAGGTTGTTACATTAGATAGTTGTTCATATTGATCGACTGATTGATAGTTAATTATAGTTTAATTGTTGTTTAGTTGTAAATTTCTATTAATGGCTAATTACATATGTAATTTAATAAATGTACATTTGTAAAGAAAATTTAATTTACATTTGTAATTACATATATTCTAATTATGAAAGAACGTATATTGCAGTTCCTGAAGTCAGAAAATAAGTCCTCAGCTCAGTTTGCTGAAGAAATAGGTGTCCAGCCCTCAAGTATTTCTCATATCCTTTCAGGAAGAAATAAACCAAGCCTCGATTTTGTTACCAGAATGCTCGAGAAGTACAAATTCCTGTCAACAGAATGGCTGTTGTTTGGAAAAGGGAATATGTATATGGAACCTGCGATGCAAAAGTTATTTGATGAATCCCTGGATATGACCATTGAGACTGATTTAAAACCGATAAAAGAGGGGCCTGAGATCAGGAAGAAAACTGAAACAATTGTTCCTGATAATGGTGATTATGAACAGGATAAACCTTCTGTTGAAAAGATTGTATGGTTTTTCAGGGACAAATCCTTTAAAGAATATACGCCAGGCCGCTGACGATGAGAATATGGTTCGAAATTTCGTGAAATTAACGATTAGCGCTATATTTGTGTCAAACATCCTCTGAATGGCAAAGCGGATCGAAAGCCTTAAAATACTTGAAAATAAACGCCTTAATAACGAATATTTCACACTTGAGCTTTCAGGAAACGATACCATACCTGAGATGAAGCCGGGGCAATTCGCCCAGGTAAAAGTTGAAGGAAGTCCTGAAACCTTTCTGCGTCGTCCGATCTCAATTCATGACATTGACCCGCAAAAGAATTCATTTAAATTACTAATCCAGATTGCGGGCAAGGGCACAGAAACTCTCTCGAAGCTAAGGATGGGTGATTACCTGAATATCATCTATCCTCTTGGCAATTCATTCAGCCTGCCTAAAAACGGCCAGAAGCCGCTGCTGGCAGGCGGTGGATGCGGAATAGCGCCGTTATTGTTTATGGCCAGGTACCTTAACAACCACGGCTTTGAACCCGTCATACTCCTGGGCTTCAGAAATAAGGAAAGGATTATCGAATATGAAGAGTATCTTGATCTTGGTGAAGTATTTCTGACAACCGAGGATGGGTCACGGGGTGAAAGAGGATTCCTTACAGACCATCCGGCGCTGAAGTCTCTCCATTATGATATGGTATATTGCTGCGGTCCCGATCCTATGATGAAAGCAGTAGCATCATTATGCAGTGAACGCGGAATCACATGTGAAGTATCTCTGGAGAACCTTATGGGATGTGGAATTGGGGCCTGTCTTTGCTGTGTCGTAGATACCGTCAGGGGCAACCTTTGTACCTGTACCGATGGTCCGGTCTTTAATATTAAGGAGCTGAAATGGTAAAGCTTGGTTTTTCAATAGGCGATCTTCAATTCAAAAACCCGGTACTGACTGCCTCTGGAACCTTCGGATATGGTTCTGAATTCGATGATTTCATGGATGTTTCACTTCTGGGCGGAATTATTGTCAAGGGAACCACTTTAGAACCAAGGGAAGGTAATCTTTACCCCCGGATGGCCGAAACACCATCAGGAATACTCAACGCTGTCGGCCTGCAGAACAAGGGCATAGACTATTTCGAAAAGCAGATCTATCCCCGCATTTCAACCTATAATACCAATGTCATCGTAAATATTAACGGAAGCTATATCGATGATTATGTTGCTCTTGCAGAGCGGATCAACAGGCTTGAGAAGATCCCGGCCATTGAGCTCAACATTTCGTGTCCCAACGTAAAGATGGGTGGCATGGCTTTCGGAACAAGCCTGAATTCAGCCAGGGAGGTCACGAGAGCTGTCAGAAACGTATATTCAAAAAAACTTATCGTAAAGCTTTCCCCAAACGTCACCAATATTGTTGAATTTGCACTTGCAGTGGAGGAGGAGGGCGCCGATTCGGTCTCCCTGATTAATACTCTTCTTGGAATGTCGGTGGATGTCAGGAATATGAAACCTGCTCTCTCCACAATCACGGGAGGATTATCAGGTCCTGCCATTAAACCTGTGGCTGTCAGGATGGTATGGCAGGTAGCCAAAGCTGTGAGGATACCTGTAATAGGCATCGGGGGCATATTGAATACGGATGATGCCCTGGAATTCCTGCTTGCCGGTGCTTCTGCAATACAGGTTGGAACAGCCTCATTTATTGATCCTCAGGCTTCAATAAAATTACTGGAAGGAATTGAGAAATTTCTCACTGCCAGGGGTTTCTCCGATATAAAGGAGATCGTAGGCTATATTAACAAGTAACTTGAAACCTGCAACCTGCAACTTATTAAAATATTTGCCAGAAATGATAATATTCCTTACCTTTTGCATTTATTTTGAATAATATTAAAAGATTATGGCTGAGAACTTACATATTGACGACCTCGACAGGAAGATACTGGATATAATTACCAAGAATGCCAGGATACCTTACCTCGAGGTAGCCAGAGAGTGCGGTGTATCAGGAGCTGCAATACACCAGCGTGTACAGAGGCTTATAAAGATCGGTGTTATTAAAGGCTCTGAGTTCAAGGTCGATCCCGTGATGGTCGGATTCCATACATGTGCATATATCGGCATCTTCCTCGAACACCCCGGCCATTTCCGGGAGGTTGTCAAAAAATTCAAGGATATCCCTGAGATAATAGAGTGCCATTACACAACAGGCAACTATTCTTTGTTCATTAAAGTATATACCAGGGATAATGAACACCTGAAAGATATTCTTACCGAAAAGATTCAGAATATTCCCGGTATCGTCAGAACTGAAACCCTGATCTCTCTTGAAGAATCAATAAACAGGCAGATACCGGTGCTTTCGAAATAAAAAATGAGAGTTTCCGGTCTCGCTCTCACTCTCACTCTCACTCTCACTCTCACTCTCACTCTCACTCTCACTCTCACTCTCACTCTGTTATTGTGATCTAGCTGGGATTCGAACCCAGGACCCCATCCTTAAAAGGGATGTGCTCTACCAGCTGAGCTACTAAATCAATTTCATATCTTAAAGAACCGCTGGACCCTCCCGCAAGGCGGGATGCTCTATCCCGAAAATCTTACCGCTGAAAGCGG